>NZ_JASCOM010000096.1:0-22077 GCF_029959925.1 Pseudomonas sp. PS02303 | reverse complement strand
AGGCTTGCCCGCGAATGCAGACGACGCGGTTCTTCGAACACACCGAATTATCGTTCTTCGCGGGCAAGCCTCGCTCCTACAAGGGACACAACACATGAACTACAACAACCCAACCAAACTCCAGGCCGCCATCCTCGACTGGGCCGGCACCGTGGTCGACTTCGGCTCGTTCGCGCCGACGCAGATTTTTGTCGAAGCCTTCGCCGAGTTCGACGTCCAGGTCTCCATCGAAGAAGCCCGCGGGCCGATGGGCATGGGCAAGTGGGACCACATTCGCACCCTGTGTGATCAGCCGGAAGTTGCCGAGCGTTATCGCACCGTGTTCGGCCGCACCCCGACCGACGATGATGTCACCGCCATCTACAAGCGTTTCATGCCGCTGCAGATCGAGAAAATCGCCGAGCACTCGGCGCTGATTCCGGGTGCACTCGACACCATCGCCAACCTGCGTCAGCAAGGGATCAAGATCGGCTCCTGCTCCGGCTACCCGAAACAGGTCATGGACAAGGTGGTCGAACTGGCCGCCACCAACGGTTACGTGGCCGATCACGTGGTCGCCACCGACGAAGTGCCTAACGGCCGTCCATGGCCGGCACAGGCCTTGGCCAACGTGATTGCGCTGGGCATCGACGACGTCGCGGCCTGCGTGAAGATCGATGACACCGTGCCGGGTATTCTCGAAGGACGTCGCGCCGGCATGTGGACCGTGGCGCTGATCTGCTCCGGTAACGCGCTGGGGCTGGATTACAAAGGTTTCCGCGCCTTGGGCAGCGAGCAACTCGACAGTGAACGCAAACGCATCCACGCGATGTTCGAAGGTTCGCGGCCGCACTACATGATCGACACCATCACCGACTTGCCGCAAGTGATCGCCGACATCAACAAGCGTCTGGCCAAGGGTGAGATGCCACAAAGCAGTTGATAACGTTTACTGATTCATAAAAAAGCGCCAGCTCCGTTTCGGAACTGGCGCTTTTTTTGGCCGATCACTTGAGCCAGAGCATTGAATGCCCAAACAGCCACAGGCAAATCGACCAAAGCGGTTTACAGTTAAAAAACACCGTCGAACAAGAACGGTGGGCTTTTTGACCAGACCTGTGAGGAACACTGTATGCCCTGGAAGAACTCCGAATCACGCTACAGCACTGTATCGATCTCGCTGCATTGGTTGATGCTGGTCCTGCTGGCGCTGGTTTACGCCTGTATCGAATTTCGCGGGATCTTTCCCAAAGGCAGCGGTGGCCGGACGCTGATCACCGAATCGCACTTCATGCTCGGCTTGACGGTGTTCGTATTGGTTTGGCTGCGGTTGTTCGCGCGCAGCCTGGGCCCGGCACCACAGATCTTCCCGGCCTCGCCCCGCTGGCAGACCGTGCTGGCCAGACTGATGCATTGGGCGCTGTACATTTTCATGATCGCGATGCCGATACTCGGTTGGCTGGTGACCAGCGCCAAGGGGCATCAGGTGATGTTTTATGGCGTTGACCTACCGCTGCTGATCCCGGAGGACAAGACGCTGGCCAAGCAAATCGAGGAATGGCATGAACTCGGCGGCACCATCGGCTATTGGCTGATCGGCCTGCACGCGGCGGCGGGGATTTATCACCACTATGTGGTGCGCGATAACACGCTGCTGCGGATGATGCCCAAGCGCGGGTGAAAAACACTGATCCCTGTGGCGAGGGGGTTTCAGGTTTTCAAGCTGCCCCCCGGCAGCCCTGCAATCCGCCCGTGTGGACGAAGATCAGCCGTGTGCCCTTTTCAAATGTTCCAGCCTCGACTTGCTGCTTGAGCATCAGCAGCGCCTTGCCGGTGTACAGCGGTTCGAGGGGAACTCCCGAAGCCTGTTCCGCCTGGTCGATGAAACTGAGCAGCAGAGGATCGACTTTGGCAAAGCCACCACGGCTGGCATCGAACAGTTCGTAAGCCACGTCATGACTACCCGCCTCTCGGACAATCGATTCAACCTGCTGTGCCACACCATGATCGTCGGGCACCGCGAGCGCGCCATACACCGGGTGTTCGCCCGCCTCCGCCAGCGTCAGGCCGGCCAGGGTCGTGCCGGTTCCGCAAGCCAGCCACCAACCGTCGTAATCGCTCCAGCCCAGGTCGCCGAGTTGATCGAGGACCATCGCCTTCAACTGCCTGCAACCCCGCGCCCCCCGAAGACCGCCGCCGCCTTCAGGCACCGGATACAGGTCGGGATATTGCACCTGCCAGGGCAGCCAGAAACCCGCTTCATGCCGCGCTCGATAACCGCCATAACCCAACCAGTGCAACTGCATGCCGAACGCTTGCAAGTCTTTCACCGTCGGTGTTTCCAGCGGATGACCGCGCAGCAGGCCGACCGTTTTGAAATCGAAACGTTTGCCGGCAGCTGCCAGTGCATGCAGATGATTGGAGTGGGCACCGCCGAGGCTGATGATGCCTTGGGCGCCGATCCGGTCAGCGGCGTTGAGGTGTTCGATGAGTTTGAACCACTTGTTGCCGCTGATCAGTGGGTCGATCCGGTCGAGACGCAGGATGGCGACTTCGATGCTGGCCGTGGTGAGCCAGTCGAGGTCAAGGGGCTGGAGCGGGGCTTGGGGTAGCCAGTCGTTGGGAGGGAGAAGCATCAATGCCGGCTCTGGGTGAAGAGTCGGCATCTTAGCAGCCAATGTGTGGCGAGGGAGCTTGCTCCCGCTCGGCTGCGCAGCGGCCGCAAAACTGGTGACAGTGATTAACCTGACACACCACGATCGCTGATAGAGGGAGTCCTTCGGACTCCAACGGGAGCAAGCTCCCTCGCCACAGGGATTGAGTTGCTTACAACTCAGCAGCCAACCGCGCCCCCTGATTGATCGCGCGCTTGGCATCCAACTCCGCCGCCACGTCCGCGCCACCAATCAAATGCACGTTCTGCCCGGCAGCCACCAGACCCTCCTGCAATTCACGCAGCGGATCCTGCCCGGCGCAGATCACGATGTTGTCCACCGGCAGCACCTGCGGCTCACCGGTTTCGCCGATGCGGATGTGCAGGCCTTCATCATCAATCTTCAAGTATTCGACGCTGTTGAGCATCTGCACCTGCTTGTTCTTCAGACCGGTGCGATGAATCCAGCCCGTGGTTTTGCCCAGGCCGTCGCCGACCTTGGATTTCTTGCGTTGCAGCAGGAACACCTCGCGAGCCGGCGCATGGGGTTCAGCCTTGATGCCGGCAACACCGCCGCGCGCTTCAAGATGCGTGTCGATGCCCCACTCCTTCCAGAACGCATCGCGGTCCAGACTGGTGGAAACGCCTTGGTGAACCAGGAATTCCGACACGTCGAAACCGATACCGCCTGCGCCAATTACCGCGACACGCTTGCCCACCGGTTTACGCTCGAGAATCACGTCCAGGTAGCTCAGCACCTTGGCGTTTTCAACGCCGGGAATCGCCGGGGTTCTTGGGGCGATGCCGGTGGCCAGGATGATTTCGTCGTAACCGCCCTCAACCAGTTTCGCCACGTCGACACGGGTGTTCAGGCACACCTCGACGTTGGTAGTTTGCAGTTTGCGGTTGAAATAGCGCAGGGTTTCGAAGAACTCTTCCTTGCCCGGCACACGCTTGGCAATGTTGAACTGACCGCCAATCTCGCTGGCCGAATCAAACAGCGTCACCGAGTGCCCACGCTCGGCCGCCACCGTGGCCGCGGACAGGCCCGCAGGACCGGCACCCACCACGGCGATTTTCTTGATCTGCTGCACGGGCAGGTAGTTAAGCTCGGTTTCATGGCAAGCACGGGGGTTCACCAGGCAGCTGGTCAACTTGCCGCCGAAGGTATGATCCAGGCATGCCTGGTTGCAACCGATGCAGGTGTTGATTTCGTCGCCACGGCCAGCGGCCGCCTTGTTGACGAAGTCCGGGTCGGCGAGGAACGGCCGCGCCATGGACACCATGTCGGCATCGCCTTCGGCCAGAATCTGCTCGGCCACTTCTGGCGTATTGATGCGGTTGGTGGTGATCAACGGAATGCTCACCGAACCACGCAGCTTGGCCGTGACTTTGCTGAACGCCGCACGCGGCACTTTGGTGGCGATGGTCGGAATCCGCGCTTCGTGCCAGCCGATGCCGGTGTTGATGATGGTCGCGCCGGCCTGCTCGATGGCTTTGGCCAGGGTCACGATCTCTTCCCAGCTGCTGCCGCCTTCCACCAGGTCGAGCATCGACAGGCGGAAGATGATGATGAAGTTCGGGCCGACCGCTTCGCGTACACGGCGGACGATTTCCACCGGCAGGCGCATACGGTTTTCGTAGCTGCCCCCCCAACGGTCGGTGCGGTGGTTGGTGTGGGCGGCGAGGAACTGGTTAATGAAATAACCTTCCGACCCCATGATCTCGACGCCGTCGTACTCGGCTTTTTGCGCCAGGGTCGAGCACGTGACGAAATCGCTGATCTGCTTCTCGATACCTTCCTCGTCCAGCTCTTTAGGCTTGAACGGGTTGATCGGCGCCTGAATGGCACTCGGCGCGACCTGTTTCGGGCTGTAGGCATAACGACCGGCGTGGAGGATCTGCATGCAGATCTTGCCGCCCGCCTCGTGCACTGCACGGGTCACGATCTGGTGCTTGAGCGCTTCTTCCTCGGTGGTCAGTTTGGCCGCGCCGGAATACACCCCGCCCTCATCGTTCGGACCAATGCCGCCGGTGACCATCAGGCCGACACCGCCGCGAGCACGCTCGGCGAAGTACGCCGCCATGCGTTCGAAACCACCAGGCTTTTCCTCAAGACCGGTGTGCATCGAACCCATCAGGGTGCGGTTGCGCAGCGTGGTGAAACCCAGGTCCAGCGGGGCCAACAGGTGCGGGTAATGAGCGGCGGCCATTTGTAACTCCACATCGAGCGATCACGGAAAAAATGCAGGAGCTCTTCGGCCCCCGTCAGTCATGTTGGACAGACTAAGAGTCGCGCCCCCGTCACTCAATGACCGAAACTGACAACTTATTGATCCAAATGTGCAGCGCCCCTTGGCAAGCGTCGGCATGGGCCCTACCCTAGTCGCGAACCCTGCACACGGCTGTAGACTGTTTTCCATGCGCAAACTTCTGTACCTGACTTTCTCCATGGCATTGATTGCCGCCCTCACGACCTACGCCATGTGGGCCGCGGACCGTCCGGTGGGTCATTACCTGTCGGACCTGCGCATCCAACTCGCGGTCGATCAAGGCACACCCGCCGATCGCGGCAATCTGCTGGGTATCCAGCCCGAGCTGTTTCCCACCGACTATCAAAGCCCCGAACGCCTGCACCGCAAGCTCGCCGCCTATTTGCAGCAGGCCCAGGACCAAGGCTTGCTCAATGAAAAGACCATCGTCGTGCTGCCCGAACATATCGGCACCTGGCTGATGGTCAGCGGCGAGAAAGATGAGCTGTACCAGGCGACCACACTTGAGGAAGCCATGAACTGGCTGGCGGTGAGCAATCCTGTGCAGTTCGTCCGTGCGTTGATCAGCGCCAAGGGCGACAGTCGTCTCGATGACGCTCACTTGCGGATGAAGGCCAAAAGCATGGCCAAGGATTATCAGGCACTGTTCGGGGGGCTGGCGAAGGCGTTCAACGTGACCCTGGTGGCCGGCACTATCGTGCTGCCCGAACCGAGCATCATCGACGGAACACTGAAAGTCGGCCGCGGTGCGTTGTACAACAGCAGCGTGGTGTTCGGTCGCGACGGTGTGCCGATCGGCCAGCCGCAACGCCAGATGCATCCGGTCTTTGCTGACCATGACGTCATCCAGGCCAATGGCGAGCATACGCTCAACGTTGTCGACACACCGGCTGGACGCTTGGGCGTACTGATCGGCAGCGACAGCTGGTACCCGGACAACTACCGCAAACTTGACGCTCAGGGCGCCCATTTGGTGGCTGTTCCGGCGTATGTCGTTGGCCGCGACACCTGGGACAAACCGTGGCGGGGTTACAAGGGGCTGTCGACGCCCAGCTCGGTCAGCCTCAAGGCCGGTGAACTCAGTGAAGGCCAGGCCTGGCATCGTCTGACATTGACCGGCCAGCCGCCCAGCAGCCGGGCCATTGCCGGCATGAGCGTGTTCCTGCGCGGTCAATTCTGGGACAAGGGCAGCGCGGGTCAAAGTTTTCTCAGCAACAACGGGCAGCAGTTCGCCGACGGCAACGCCCGTGGCGCGCGTTTGCTGAACCTCTGGTTGTAACCCATGAAACCGCTGCCGATGCGCCTTGGGGATCTGTCGGTGGGCTTTGTACACAGCCTGGCCGACGCCGTGCGCAGCCACGGTGTGGACCCGCAACCGTTGCTTGAGCAATACGGCCTCGATGCCGCGCGCCTGGCCGAAGCGGGGGCCCGGCTGTCGATCCCGCGCTACATGCGCCTGGGCCACGGAGCCATTCAACTGACCGATAACCCGGCGCTGGGTTTGCGCATGGGCCAGCTCAGTCGTCTGAGTCAGGCCGGCCTGGCCGGAGTCACCGCCGCCCAGGCGCCGACGGTTCGCGAAGCGGCGCGCTGCCTGATTCGTTTTGAAGCCCTGTATGGCTCCAACTACCGTGGTCAATCGAGCTTTCATGAAGACGCTCAGGGCGCGTGGCTGCGGTTCTATTCCATCAGTCCCTACAACGCCTACAACCGCTTCGTGGTGGATTCGATCATCGCCGGGTGGTTGCAGCAATTGTCCAGCGTGAGCCCTGCCCCGCTTCGCGCCGAACGGATCGAGATTGAGTTTGCCGAACCGGATTATCGTGAAGCATATGCCGCGCTGGGCGATTGTCCGATTCAGTTCGGCGCCGAACAGAATCAACTGCGCCTGAGCCTGGCCAGCCTCGCCCAGCGCAACCCGGAGCACTGCCCGAGTACCTGGCGACACTTGCTGCAACTCTGTGAGCGGGAACTGGAGCAACTGACACGCACCCGCAGCCTGCGTGAACGCATCACTCAGTTGCTGGGGCCATTGCTCAATGGTGGCCGGGAACCCGACCTGGAAGAAGTGGCGGCACGCCTGAAGCTGCCGACCTGGACCTTGCGTCGCAAACTCGCCGAGGAAGGCACGCAATTTCGCGCCATTCTCAATGACACGCGCCGCGACCTGGCCATGACCTACATTCGCGACACGGAACTGGCGTTCGGTGAAATCGCCTACCTGCTGGGTTTTGCCTCAGCCGAAGCTTTCCAACGCGCCTTCAAACGCTGGAACGGCCAGACACCCGGCGAGTTTCGCCGCAGCCATCGCCAATCCGCGTGATGCTTAAAGCTCTGTAGCGTCTTCCGCTGGCTCCAATGGGTCCAGTTCAAATGCCTGATACTCGAGCAGCTCTTCTTGATAATCGTCCATTGTGAAATCCCCCTACCGCTCGTTTAAAAATGCCTGAATAAATGACCAACGCCCCGAGCATAAAGTGCCCGCGTGAAAGAAAAATGACGCGGGCGCACCGCTCAGCGGCTACTTATAAAACGTAGCAGGCGGTCAGGAATTTATCACAGGATTTTTTCGATAAAGGCTGTAGGACTGCAGCCTGGTTGACGCGGATCAAACTAACAGCCATTTCGGGAACGGTGCCATCTGACACGATCCCGAAATGTACATCGATTACTGGCTGGCAGCCGGCATGGCCGAAATAGGCTCGCTCGGTGGCGGCAGGCTGGATTGCGGCGGTGGCGTAACGGTTTCCGGGGACGGAACCGGCTCCGGGTTTTCAACCGGGGTGATCGGCGCTGTTTCAGGCGGTGGTGCGACGGGTTCCGAGGCCGCGGGGGCTGGAGCAGGTTCAACCGCAGGCACTGGCGCAGGCTCCGCAGCAGGTGCCGGCGTTGGGGCCAAAGGCGCCGGAGCAGCCTTGGCTTCCGGCATGCCCAGGTCGGTCTTGGGTTTCTCGGGGATGTGTGCAGCCTTTTTCGCTTCCGGCGGCAGGAACAACTCCACCAGCGCAAAGAAACGCTCGTAGAACTTGGCCGACGAGACGGTTTCGCTGGCAACCTTGACCATCGAATCGTCGGAGGAACCGATCGGCATCGACACCGAACCCAACACACCCACGCCCACACTGGCGGAGTTATTGGTTTTCTTCAGCGCATAACGGTCCTGCAGGGCGTTGGCGAACATGGTCGCATGATGGCCCTCACTGCCATCATCGGCACACACCACACTGAAGCTGATCTCCATGTGGGTCTCGCCGGTCTGCTGGAAGCTTTTGTGTCCGCTGACCAGCTTCGGGTCGGCGCTGGTGATGATATAGCCCTGGCTCAGCAACGCCCGACGGGCGGCTTCGCAGGTCTGCGCATCCGTCACCGGGTAATTGCGCGAAAACGTCCCGGAGTCATCGAAGTTCTCATGCTCGTAGATGGGGGCTTTCTTCGACGAGCAGCCGGCAGCGGCGGCCAGCAACAACGCCAGCCCGGCAACACGCATGGGAATTGATTTAAACATTGAACATCCTGAGGGAAACGGTCCGGGGCGTATTGTGCAACAGATCGATGCTTAGCGGAGCATCGATTAGTGTCTTAAAACATTTACAAGGCTACTGACTGTCAGCTATGGGAAAAAGTCCCGTCTGAGTGACCGAAGGGCCCCTCGGAAGTCGCGGTCTGGATCGCACACATAAAAAACCCCGGCCTTTCGGCCGGGGTCTTTGTGGAACGGGCAACTCAGTCAAGCATCAGAAACGCTTGATCTCGGCCTGGCTTTCCAGCTGTTTGCGGTAGGCCGCAAAGTCCTGCTGGCCAATGCGCGAGGCGAGGAAGCGACGGTACTGGACCTTCTCTTCTTCGGTCGGCGCGGCGGCTTCGTTCACGCCGTTCAGGCGCACGATCACCAGGCTACCATCCGTCAGGGTCACGCTGCTGTAGGTCGGCTTGTCCTTGGCGACAGGTTTTGGCATGCGGAACAGCGCTTGCAGCACGGTTGGGTCAATCCCTTCCTGAGCGCGAGTTGCCGCTTCAGTCACTTTCCAGTTCTGACCGTCAATCGCCTTGTCCAGCGGAGTCTTGCCATCGCGCAGGCTGGCGATCAACTCATCAGCCTTGGTCTTGGCGGCAGCACTGGCGTGCTCCTTGGCCAACTGCGCACGAATGCTGGCATTGACGCTTTCCAGCGGCAGTTGCGCAGGCTTCAAGTGTTCCTTGGCGCGCAGCACGATCACGGTTTCCGGGTCCAGCTCGATGGCGGTGCTGTTGGCACCTTCATCCAGCACTTCAGGACTGAACGCCGCGGTGATCACGGCACGGTTAGCCGCCACACCTTCGCCACCCTCGCGGCCAAACGGCTTGGAGGTGTGGACAGTCAGCTTCAGGTCTTGCGCCGGCTGGGCCAGATCGGAGGACTCGAACGAAGAGTCTTCCAGTTGCTTGGTCGCCTCGACAAAACGCTGCTCGACCTGCTGGGTTTTCAGCTCACGGGTCAGCTTGTCTTTCAGGCTGGCCAGCGTCGGCACTTCCGGTGCTTCAACGCCCAACAGTTTGATCAGGTGGAAACCGAAGTCAGTGCGAATCGGTGCCGACACTTGATCCTTGGCCAACGCATACAGCGCGGTTTCAAATGCAGGGTCGTATACACCAGGGCCTGCGTAGCCCAAGTCACCGCCGTTGTTCGCCGAACCCGGGTCCTGGGAGAATTCCTTGGCCAGCGCCTCGAATTTCTCGCCTTTGGCCAGACGCGCCTGAATGTCTTCGATCTTGGCCTTGGCTTGCGCCTCGGTCACTTTATCGTTCACTTCGATCAGAATGTGCGCAGCCCGGCGTTGCTCGGACAGGTTCGCGATTTCTTTCTGATACGCCGCTTGCAGGTCTTCGTCCTTGACGCTGACCTGATCGAAGAAGGAAGACTTCTTCAATTCCAGGTAATCGATGACAACCTGATCCGGCGTCATGAATTCCTTGGCATGTTCGTCGTAGTAGGCCTTGACCTCATCGTCGGTCAGCTTCACCGCTGCCGGGTCAACCTTGACGTTCAGGGAAGCGAAATCGCGGGTCTGTTTTTCCAGACGGGCGAAGGCCAGAACCTGTGCGTCGGTGACGAAACCGCTACCCGCCAGGCCAGCGCGCAGCTGACCGATCAGCATTTCCTGAGCCAGCATCTGGCGGAATTGCATGCGGCTGTAGCCCAGTTGACGAATCACCTGATCGAAGCGCTCAGCACTGAACTTGCCATCCACCTGAAACTCAGGTGTTTGCAGGATCACTTGGTCCAAGGCCGCTTCGGAGAAAGCGAATTTCGATTCTTCTGCGCCTTGCAGCAGCAGTTTGCGGTCGATCAAGCCTTTGAGAGCCGATTCGCGCAGCATTTTTTCGTCGAGCAAGGAAGCGTCGAAATCCTTGCCCAGCTGTTGCATCAGCTGACGGCGTTGCATATCGACCGCCTGGCTCAGCTCGTTCTGGCTGATTTCTTCGCCGTTAACCTTGGCCGCATCATTACGACTGGTGGTGGCCTGAAAAATGGCGTCGAAACCGGTCAAAGCCATCAGTGCAACGATGACCCCGATAATGGTCTTGGCAATCCAGCCTTGTGAATTGTCCCTGATATTCTGCAGCATGCGTCCCCCAGAAACGGTTGAACTTCAAAATTAGGCAACCGTGGAGCGTGGGTAGAATCCGGATAGAAGAAAGGCGCATCCGAGGATGCGCCTTCTCGTAACTGGCGGAGCGGACCAAGGGTTCGAACTTGCGACCCTCGGCGTCTCGGACCGGCAACTTGCCGACTGGACTACCGCTCCGCTGCCAGGTCAGGCATGACCCCGACCCGGATAGGCAAAAACCTGAAACGAACTTAGTTGACAGCTTCTTTCAGTGCTTTACCGGCTTTGAAACCTGGTTTTTTGGCTGCTGCGATTTCCAGCGTCTTACCGGTCTGTGGGTTACGACCAATGCGAGCTGGACGATCGGTAACGGAGAAGGTACCGAAACCAACCAGAACAACAGAGTCGCCAGCCTTGAGAGCGCCAGTGACGGATTCGATTACAGCGTCCAGCGCACGGCCAGCAGCAGCTTTCGGGATATCAGCGGATGCAGCGATAGCATCAATCAGTTCCGACTTGTTCACTCTAAGTCCCCTTATATCTATTTGAGTATGATTCTAAGTTTTTTGGTGAAAGCAAAAACGAGTGCTGAATGGCCTACAGACACTTAAGAGCCGCTTTATAACAAGGGCTCTAAAAAGCTGTCAACAAGCCACTCAGGCAAATGCGTACTAATGCGTGCTAATTCTTTCCTTAGAGTCAGACTCGCGTTTTTCATCCTTTGCAACTATCTCTGGAACCACATCTGGCAGCGGCTCCGGCGCGTATTGCAGCGCAATTTGCAGGACCTCGTCAATCCATTTAACCGGTTTAATCTGCAGATCTTGCTTGATATTGTCAGGAATTTCCTTCAGATCGCGCACGTTCTCTTCAGGAATGATCACGGTCTTGATCCCGCCACGGTGAGCAGCCAGCAGTTTTTCCTTCAATCCGCCAATCGCCAACACCTGGCCACGCAAGGTGATTTCGCCTGTCATGGCAACATCCGCACGTACTGGAATCCCGGTCAATGCCGACACCAGGGCCGTGCACATGCCTACGCCGGCGCTAGGGCCGTCTTTCGGGGTCGCCCCTTCCGGCATGTGGATGTGCGTGTCGCGCTTCTCGTGGAAGTCCAGGGGAATCCCCAGGCTCTTCGCACGGCTGCGCACAACGGTCAGCGCGGCCGTGATCGATTCGACCATCACATCGCCCAGCGAACCGGTCTTGATCAGCTGGCCTTTACCCGGCACGACAGCAGCTTCGATGGTCAGCAATTCACCACCCACCTGAGTCCATGCCAGACCGGTGACCTGACCGATCTGATCCTGCGACTCAGCCAGACCGTAGCGGAATTTGCGCACACCCAGGAAGTGTTCCAGCATCTCGGCAGTGACCTTCACCGAGAAGCGTTTTTCCAGTGCGTGCTCTTTGACCGCCTTGCGGCAAACCTTCGCAATCTGGCGTTCCAGCCCACGCACACCGGCTTCGCGGGTGTAGTAGCGGATGATGTCGCGGATCGCTTCGGCGTCGAATTCCAGCTCGCCTTTCTTCAAGCCGTTGGCAGTAATCTGCTTGGGCGAGAGGTATTTGACGGCGATGTTGATCTTTTCGTCTTCGGTGTAGCCAGGCAGACGAATCACTTCCATCCGGTCGAGCAGCGCCGGCGGAATATTCATGGAGTTCGAGGTGCACAGGAACATCACATCGGACAAGTCGTAGTCGACTTCCAGATAGTGATCGTTGAAGTTGTGGTTCTGCTCCGGATCGAGCACTTCCAGCAACGCCGACGCCGGATCGCCACGCATGTCGCTGCCCATTTTGTCGATTTCATCGAGCAGGAACAGCGGGTTGCGGACGCCCACCTTCGTCATCTTTTGAATCAATCTTCCTGGCATCGAACCGATGTAAGTCCGGCGATGACCACGAATTTCCGCTTCGTCACGTACGCCACCGAGGGCCATACGGACAAATTTGCGGTTGGTGGCGTGGGCGATCGACTCTGCCAGAGAGGTTTTACCCACCCCTGGAGGACCGACCAGGCACAACACCGGCCCACGAATTTTCTTCACGCGCTTTTGCACGGCGAGGTATTCGAGGATCCGCTCTTTGACTTCTTCCAGACCGTAGTGGTCTGCATCAAGAATGTCTTCTGCGCGCGCAAGGTCCAGGCGCACTTTGCTCTGGGCCTTCCACGGCACCTGAACCAGCCAGTCGATGTACGAACGCACCACGGTCGCTTCCGCGGACATTGGCGACATTTGTTTCAACTTGTTCAGTTCACCCTGGGCCTTGGCCAAGGCATCTTTGGGCAGGCCCGCGGCATCGATGCGCTTTTTCAGCTCTTCGATTTCGTTGTGGCCTTCGTCGCTGTCGCCGAGCTCTTTCTGAATGGCCTTCATCTGCTCATTCAGGTAGTACTCGCGCTGGCTGCGCTCCATTTGTTTCTTGACGCGACCGCGAATGCGTTTTTCGACTTGCAGCAGATCGATCTCGGCATCCAGCAACGCCAGAACGTGCTCGACCCGGGCCGACAAATCGATGATTTCGAGGATTTCCTGCTTCTGCTCGATCTTCAGGGCCATGTGAGCGGCCATGGTGTCGACCAGGCGACCCGGCTCGTCGATGCTGTTGAGCGACGAGAGGACTTCAGCCGGGACTTTCTTGCCCAGCTGCACATATTGTTCGAACTGAGCCAAAAGGCTGCGGACGAACACTTCCGACTCGCGCTCAGGCGCGTCGACTTCGTCGATCAGCGAGACTTCGGCACGGCAGTGGCCGTCCACTTCGCTGAAGCGCTCCACGGCGCCCCGCTGCTCGCCTTCGACCAGAACCTTGACCGTGCCGTCAGGCAGCTTGAGCAGCTGCAGAACGGTCGCAATGGTGCCTACGCGATAAAGTGCATCTTCACCGGGATCGTCGTCAGCAGGGTTTCTCTGAGCCAGCAGAAGAATCTGCTTGTCGCCCGTCATCGCAGCCTCGAGGGCTTCGATGGATTTCTCGCGCCCCACGAACAGCGGGATAACCATGTGCGGATAAACCACAACATCACGCAATGGCAGGAGAGGCAATTCGATGGTTGTCTTCATGATTTCGCCTCTACGGCGGCCATATGGCCGTAAACAGATGGAAGTAAGCTTGAAACCAAGATGGGGGCTGCTTTGAAAAAAAACAAGCGCAAAGAGGGTGTTAAAAACGCTTTAAAAGAAAAGGGGCCCGAAGGCCCCTTCTTTGTTCCAGCTGCCGGACGCTTAAGCGTCTGGCGCAGCCTTGGCAGCCGGCTCACTGTTTTCGTAGATATACAGTGGCTTGGACTTGCCTTCTATAACGCTTTCGTCGATCACTACTTTACTCACCTCGGACTGCGAGGGGATTTCATACATCGTGTCGAGCAATACACCTTCGAGAATCGAACGCAGCCCACGGGCACCGGTCTTGCGTTCCAGGGCACGTTTGGCGACCGATTTCAGCGCGTCGGCCCGGAATTCCAGGTCTACACCTTCCATCTCGAACAGCTTGGCATACTGCTTGGTCAAAGCATTTTTCGGCTCGGTGAGAATCTGCATTAACGCAGCCTCATCAAGCTCGTCCAGCGTGGCAAGGACCGGCAGACGACCGACGAACTCCGGGATCAGACCGAACTTGACCAGATCGTCAGGCTCGACTTCACGCAGGGATTCACCCACCTTCTTGCCCTCTTCCTTGCTGCGAACTTCCGCGTTGAAACCGATGCCGCCCTTGGTGGAACGGTTTTGAATAACCTTTTCCAGACCGGAGAACGCACCACCGCAGATGAACAGGATGTTACGGGTGTCGACCTGAAGGAATTCCTGCTGCGGATGCTTGCGACCACCTTGCGGCGGAACGGAAGCGACCGTGCCTTCGATCAACTTGAGCAGGGCCTGCTGCACGCCTTCACCGGAAACGTCCCGGGTGATCGACGGGTTGTCAGACTTGCGCGAGATCTTGTCGATTTCGTCGATGTAGACAATGCCCATCTGGGCTTTTTCCACGTCGTAATCGCACTTCTGCAACAGCTTCTGAATGATGTTCTCGACATCTTCACCCACGTAACCCGCCTCGGTGAGGGTGGTTGCATCGGCGATGGTGAACGGAACGTTCAGCAAGCGGGCCAGTGTTTCGGCAAGCAGGGTTTTACCCGAGCCTGTCGGGCCGATCAGCAAGATGTTGCTTTTGCCAAGTTCGACGTCGTCATTCTTTTTGTCGCGCTGGTTCAGACGCTTGTAGTGGTTGTACACCGCTACGGCCAGAACCTTTTTCGCACGCTCCTGACCAATCACGTACTGATCAAGGATGCCGCTGATTTCTTTAGGCGAAGGCAATTTATGCGCGCTGCTTTCGGCCTGGGCTTCCTGCACCTCCTCTCGGATGATGTCATTGCACAGGTCGACGCACTCGTCGCAGATAAAGACCGAGGGGCCGGCAATCAATTTGCGTACTTCATGCTGGCTTTTGCCACAGAAGGAGCAATAGAGCAGCTTGCCGTTGTCCTCGCCGTTGCGGGTGTCAGTCATTCGTTCGATCCAAATCCGATAGGCTTGCAACACAAGATGAAGGCTATTGCGGGCTTTTTCAAGCCCGCCGGTGATCGGACCAGCCGACCCACCCTATTTTGAGCTGCTTAATTTAAGCGGGGCGCTGGTTGATCACTTCATCGATCAACCCGTACTCACGCGCGGCTTCTGCACTCATGAAGTTATCGCGGTTGGTATCGCGCTCGATTTCTTCAAGTGTGTGGCCGCTGTGCTTGGCCATCAGCGTGTTGAGACGCTCACGAATGAAGAGGATTTCCTTGGCATGGATTTCGATATCCGAAGCCTGGCCTTGGAAACCGCCCAGTGGCTGGTGAATCATCACGCGCGAATTCGGCAGGCAATAACGCTTGCCGGCGGCACCGGCCGTCAAAAGGAAGGCGCCCATGCTGCAGGCTTGACCAATACAGGTGGTCGATACATTGGGTTTGATGAACTGCATGGTGTCATAGATCGACATGCCCGCTGTCACCGAACCGCCCGGGGAGTTGATATAGAGATGGATGTCCTTGTCCGGGTTTTCCGCTTCAAGGAACAGCAATTGCGCACAAATCAGGTTGGCCATGTAGTCCTCTACCGGGCCAACCAGAAAAATCACTCGTTCCTTGAGAAGGCGCGAGTAGATGTCATAGGCGCGCTCGCCACGAGCAGACTGCTCGACAACCATCGGGACCAGGCCGCCAGCGGCCTGGATATCAGAGTTCTGCTGAATATACGAATTACGGAACATGCTCTGCAGTCACTCCCAAATAGTTATGTCTTGAATACGCATAAGCCAGCACGAAGGCTGGCTTATGGTGTGTGCTTCTTACCGCAAAAACGATCAGTCGGCTTGTGGAGCTTCTACCGGCTTGACTGCTTCTTCGTAAGAGACCGATTTGTCGGTCACGCTAGCTTTCTGCAGAACAGTATCCACAACTTGTTCTTCCAGCACAACCGAACGAACTTCGTTCAGTTGCTGGTCGTTCTTGTAGTACCAGGACACAACCTGCTCAGGCTCTTGGTAGGCCGAAGCCATTTCCTGAATCATTTCACGAACGCGGGCTTCGTCAGGCTTGAGGTCGAATTGCTTGACCACTTCAGCCACGATCAGACCCAGAACAACACGGCGCTTGGCTTGTTCTTCGAACAGCTCGGCCGGCAGTTGGTCAGGCTTGATGTTGCCGCCGAACTGCTGAACAGCCTGCACGCGCAGACGGTCAACTTCGTTGGACAGCAGCGCCTTAGGCACTTCGATCGGGTTGGTGGCCAGCAGACCGTCCATTACCTGATTCTTGACCTTGGATTTGATCGCCTGACGCAGTTCACGCTCCATGTTCTTGCGAACTTCGGTGCGGAAGCCTTCCAGGCCCGTTTCCTTGATGCCGAATTGAGCGAAGAATTCTTCGTTCAGTTCTGGCAGTTTCGGCTCGGAAACAGTGTTCACGGTCACGGTGAACTCAGCGGTTTTGCCAGCCAGGTCGAGGTTCTGATAGTCCTCTGGGAAGGTCAGGTTCAGCACGCGCTCTTCGCCGGCTTTAGCGCCAACCAGGCCGTCTTCGAAACCAGGGATCATGCGGCCGGAACCCAGCACCAGCTGAGTACCCTTGGCAGAACCGCCAGCGAACACTTCACCGTCAACCTTGCCAACGAAATCGATGTTCAGTTGGTCTTCGTTCTGAGCGGCGCGCTCAGCCACTTCGAAACGGGTGTTCTGCTTGCGCAGCACGTCCAGCATCTTGTCCAGATCGGCGTCAGCCACGTCAGCGCTCAGGCGCTCTACGGTGATGCCGTCGAAGCCAGCAACGGTGAACTCAGGGAACACTTCGAAAACTGCAACGTATTCCAGATCTTTGCCAGCTTCCATCGATTTAGGCTCGATCGAAGGAGCGCCAGCCGGGTTCAGCTTTTGCTCGACAACAGCTTCGTAGAACGAAGACTGGATCACATCGCCTACAGCTTCCTGACGCGCATCAGCACCGAAACGGCGCTTGATTTCGCTCATTGGCACTTTGCCTGGACGGAAGCCAGCAATCTTGGCCTTTTGGGCAGTCTGCTGCAGACGCTTGTTGACCTGAGTCTCGATGCGCTCAGCC
Organism: Pseudomonas sp. PS02303; assembly: GCF_029959925.1. NCBI lineage: Bacteria > Pseudomonadati > Pseudomonadota > Gammaproteobacteria > Pseudomonadales > Pseudomonadaceae > Pseudomonas > Pseudomonas sp. PS02303. Next base: position 4,977 of record NZ_JASCOM010000096.1, on the reverse strand, counting down.
GGCACGGTGATGCTCATGCGGCGCTCAAGAGCAGAAGTATTTTCAACAGAAACTTGCATGGATATTCCTCGTTGCACAGACGTTAGCCGGCCGTTTCCGACCCCAGAATCAAGGGCATGCATTCTAGTGGGTCAAACTCAAGAAGTCACCCTACTGAAAACGGGTAAAAAAGCAGCAGGCAATTTATAGGCGGGGACAAACGGTTGTGCCTCGCCCTGTTAGCAAATACAGCCAGTCACGCCAGGGCTCTGCACCAATCCTTCTATATATAGAAGAAGTTGCCAATCATCTCCCTGACAGCCGGTCTTGCGAGCAAGCCGGCGGGCGGCGCGGCATCATCGAGAAACATAAATACGACGAAACACCCCACCCCTGCGACCCAGGACATGCAGCCGCTTGACACTCGAACCGCTAAAACAAAAAAGGCGCCAGACTGTTAAATCTGGCGCCTCTCGAAATATGGGGTGGACGAAGGGGATCGAACCCTCGACAACGGGAGTCACAATCCCGTGCTCTACCAACTGAGCTACGCCCACCATATTGCCTTGCAAAGAAGCCAATCAACTCCCTTGCTGCGCCCCAACCAGGCCAACCGGCTTGAGTGAAGCTTTATTTGGTGCGGATGAAGAGACTCGAACTCTTACACCTTGCGGCGCTGGAACCTAAATCCAGTGTGTCTACCAATTCCACCACATCCGCGTTTGAAGCTGTTAAAGCAAAGGCGCCAGACTGTTAATCTGGCGCCTTTTGAAATATGGGGTGGACGAAGGGGATCGAACCCTCGACAACGGGAGTCACAATCCCGTGCTCTACCAACTGAGCTACGCCCACCATATCGCGCTACTTGTGCCAAAGCTGCCTAATGGCGCACCCGGCAGGACTCGAACCTGCGACCATCCGCTTAGAAGGCGGATGCTCTATCCAGCTGAGCTACGGGCGCCTTATTAATCTGTACTCTTGGAGGACTACAAACTAAGAGCTTTCCAGTCTCGCAGAACCGTAATTCCGCTTGACCTTCTCATCCAGTGCTAGGCTGTGCCCGACAAGTGCGACGAATAGTATAGAGCGCCCCGAAGGCCGTCAAATGCTTTTTATAAAAAATTCATTTAATTAAAGGGCTTAGAGGAATTTGCAGACCAAGCGCCTTTGCCCTCACCTCATGACATGCGAGAATGCGTTCTCTTTTTTTCCCCTCTCGATGGTTAATCACGCGCAATGACTGCACAACTAATCGACGGCAAATCGATCGCCGCCAGCCTGCGCCAGCAGATCGCCAAACGAGTCACCGAGCGTCGCGAGCAAGGCCTGCGCACCCCGGGCCTCGCGGTGATCCTGGTCGGCAGCGATCCCGCCTCTCAGGTTTATGTCTCGCACAAGCGTAAAGACTGTGAAGAGGTCGGCTTCATTTCCCAAGCCTACGACCTGCCTTCCGAAACCACTCAAGAAGCACTGACCGACCTGATCGATCGCCTGAACGACGATCCGGCAATTGACGGCGTTCTGCTTCAGCTTCCTTTACCTGAGCACCTGGATGCCTCCAAATTGCTGGAGCGCATTCGTCCAGATAAAGACGTCGACGGTTTCCATCCTTATAACGTCGGCCGCCTGGCCCAGCGCATCCCGTTGCTGCGTCCGTGCACCCCCAAAGGCATCATGACCTTGCTGGAAAGCACCGGTGTCGACCTTTACGGGATGGACGCGGTGGTCGTCGGAGCCTCCAACATCGTTGGCCGTCCGATGGCGATGGAATTGCTGCTCGCCGGTTGCACCGTGACCGTCACCCACCGCTTCACCAAGGATCTGGCCGGCCACGTCGGCCGTGCCGACCTGGTTGTCGTCGCCGCCGGCAAACCGGGCCTGGTCAAAGGTGAGTGGATCAAGGAAGGCGCGATCGTGATCGACGTCGGCATCAACCGCCAGGAAGACGGCAAACTGGTCGGTGACGTCATCTACGAAACCGCCCTGCCCCGCGCTGGCTGGATCACGCCGGTACCGGGCGGTGTCGGCCCGATGACGCGTGCCTGCCTGCTGGAAAACACGCTGTACGCGGCAGAAACACTGCACAGCTGAGTGCCCGCTTCGACATAAGCGATGAACAAAAGAACCCCGCCAATGGCGGGGTTCTTTTTGCCTGGGGTGAAAGATCGACCATCCGCCGGAAAATGACTTTTTTTTCACGTTCCCAATGACTTTCACCTCCTCCTTGAACAACCATCGACAGTTATTCAGCCATACTCCAGAATGTCGCGCTTTTTACGAAATAACCCGTTACATAACGGCTTATCAACACCTTATGAGTCCGCCAGCGTGAAAATCCGTCTTTCCATCCTGAGCCTATTTTTTGTATTTACAGGGACGTTCATCACGCCAATCGCCAGCGCCGCGGAGACCACCGCAGCCCCCCGAGACACGAAACAACTCAAGCTCGCTTCCGGCAGCTCTTTGCTGCTGGATATGCAGACCAACAAAGTCATCTATGCCAGCAACCCCGATGTGGTTGTCCCTATCGCCTCGGTCAGCAAATTGATGACCGGTCTGGTTGTGGTCGAAGCCAGGCAGAACATGGACGAGTACATCAATATCAACATCAGCGACACGCCAGAAATGAAAGGCGTGTTTTCCCGGGTCAAACTCAAAAGCGAATTGCCACGCAGGGAAATGCTGCTGATCGCCCTGATGTCCTCGGAAAACCGTGCGGCGGCGAGCCTGGCTCATCACTATCCGGGTGGCTACGTCGCATTCATTGCCGCGATGAACGCCAAGGCAAAGGCGCTGGGCATGACCAGCACCCACTTCGTCGAGCCGACGGGCCTCTCCCCGCGTAACGTCTCTACTGCCCGCGACCTGAGCAAATTGCTGATCGCCGCACACAAATACCCGTTATTGACCGAGTTGAGCACCACCAAGGAAAAAACCGTCACGTTCCGCAAACCCAACTACAGCCTGGGTTTCCGTAACACCGACCATTTGGTCCGCAAGCCAAACTGGGACATCAAACTGACCAAAACCGGGTTCACCAACGAAGCCGGTCACTGCCTGGTGTTGGTGACTAGCATGGGCAATCGCCAGGTGGCGCTGGTGATTCTCGACGCCTTCGGCAAGTACACGCATTTTGCCGATGCCGCCCGCATCCGCAGCTGGGTGGAAACCGGCAAAGGCGCAGACGTGCCGTCGGTAGCCTTGCAGTACAAGTCGGACAAGAACCTCAAGCACCGCCAGAGCGGTGTGGTCGAAGCCTCGAAATAAGTCAGCGACAGAAAAAACAAAGCCCCGATCATTCGGGGCTTTTTTTCGTCTGGCGTTAATCGTTGGGCAGCGGCATCTGATCGTCATCCGGAATGCCATCCCCGGCGCTTGGATCTTTCATGCCATGGGGATGCTCCGTCGGGACCACCATCGGACGGGCCAACGGATCCCTTAACGGATCGTTCGGATCCATCACCGGATCAACACCCTCTTCAGGGGTCGTTGGAACACTGTCCGGACGTTTGTCGTTGAAACTCGAATCAGTAGACATACGCACCTCACCAAGGGTTAGGGTTTCAGATCAGCGAGTGGGTCGTAAGGCTTCGCCGGAGCCTTGGGATTGTCGCCCGGCTTTACATCCCTCGGCGCCTTGGCAGGACCGATGGGATCGACCTGAGGATCGGCGAGGTCCGGCGAATCGGGGTCGAATCCCAATTCGTCGCCCGAAGAATGTTCGGATGAATGCGGGCCGTCGGGGGTATTGGAATGTGCCATGGGGCGCCTCCTGGGATCTGGCCCGGAGAAACCGGGTCTTGTCCTTTAGAGGCCAGGCATGCCCGACGGTGCCGGGTACATGACGAACGGAAGCTTATTGTGCGGTCAACGCCTTCTTCGCGCGGGCAGCAGCCTGTTCCTGACCGGCCTGGCCAAGATCGCTCGCCGCCTTCAGCCAGCGCTGCTGATCAACGTTGGCAGGGATCTGATTGGGTTTCTGAATCAATACGGCCCAGCCGCCAGCATCCTTGAAAGAGGACTCAAACGAACTGAAGCTCATCAAGTTCCGGCGATTCATCCCGGCACGCAGCAACACCGTCTGCTTTTGGCGATTGTATCCGGCGAGAATGGCGTAACGCGGCTCAGCCCAGAGCGCCGAGCCTTCAGTGAAGCGCACCATCACCGGATAACCGGCCGCGACCTGGGTCAACAGCGCCGGCAAATGGGCGTCGAGGGGATACACCACCATCCCGTACTCACGCGCCAGGTTTTGCATATTCTGTTGCAGTTGTGCTTCGGCGCCGGGCAAGTGCAGGGGTTTTTGCAGCAACCCGGGCGTAATCACGATGCCCTGCTGTGCCAGCATGCTGGCCAATACTTGTGGTCCGCTCTGATAGTCCTGGCCACGGTAGAACGTGCCACTGAGTTCTACCCGCTCGGGCAACCGCTTGATCTCCGGCGCCACAGTCCCCGCGCATCCGGCCAAACCTGCAACGCAGCCGACAATCAGCGCCGCCGCTCGAATTCGAGAAAATACCCGCACGATCATCACTCTCTTGTTCAGACGCCAGTCAATACGCTCCCGGCTTGGCCGTCGATCATAGGACGCCACGCGGTGGCGGTATAGCCTTAACCTACAGTTGAGTGCATTCAATAGAGCGAACTGGTTGATGACAGCCGACCTTTGGTCAATAGCCTGAAACACAGCAGCGACTAGACTGTCATTTGCAAAGAGTGTGTGCCCGATGCAGGGCAAAGAGGAGGCACTGATGAGCCTGACAATGACAATCGTGATGTTGATTTCCGGCTGGCTGGCCGTGGCCGCCGCCATGCTGTGGGGCGTTTTGCGGATTACCCGTCGGCACCATCACCACCCCGTTCAATCGGCGCCTTTGGCGAAGACCGATAAACCACCGGTCCACCACGCGACCGCGCACTGACCCTTCGGATTCGCCAACAAAAACGGCCGCCAGGGCTCTTTCGCGCGCAGGCGGCCGTTTTGTTTTTGCGCGGGTT
>NZ_JASCOM010000095.1:0-22181 GCF_029959925.1 Pseudomonas sp. PS02303 | reverse complement strand
CTGCCTGTCAGTCGACATTGATGGTGTCTGACACACCGCTATCGCGAGCAGGCTCGCCCACAGGGGGTTTGCACAGGCTCAAGGTGTCGGGGCCGTGTATCGGAGTGTGTACAGACGCCCTTGTGACACACCCCATCCATAAAACCCCGCACCAAAGACACATCGCAGATACACCCGCTTGATGAACTGTGCGTGTCGATTGGCCAAGCCGATCAAAGCGCTCAACTCACTCAGCTACGGAGTATCACCATGTTCAAGCTCTCGACTTCTTCCCTGACCCTCGGCCTGATCATCGCAGGTGGCCTGGCCCTGTCCAACGCGGCTTCGGCCTCCGAATCCGAAGCGTTCAGCATGAAACAACTGGCCCACGGCTACAGCCAAGCCCAGGCTGACACCGCGGAAAAACCGGCTGAAGGCAAATGTGGCGAAGGCAAGTGCGGCGCTGGCGAATAACCCTGTTTCGCGGGGCAACCGCTGCCCCGCCTTCCTGACTGAACGGAGATCACGCTCATGAACACCTCACTTTCATCGGCCGTGAAAGGCCTGCACCTTAACCTTGATCGTGCCGGCAGCTGGCTCGCGCCTTTGACGCTGCGGCTGTTCATTGCCTGGGAATTCTTCGAGTCGGGCCTGGAAAAATGGAACGGCGAGAACTGGTTCGCCGACATCCAGGACGCCTTCCCGTTTCCGTTTAACCACGTGCCGGCCACGCTGAACTGGGAACTGTCGATGTGGGCGGAGCTGATTTGCGCCCTGGCCATCCTGGTCGGCTTCGGAACGCGGGTGTCGGCCATCATTCTGATCGTTGTCACGATTGTCGCGACCGCTGCCGTTCACTGGCCGGCCGATTGGTCTACATTGAGTGAGCTTGCCCAGGGTTACGCCATCAGCAACAAGGGTCACGGCAACTTCAAGCTGCCGCTGATCTACCTCGCCGCCATGATGCCGTTGTTGCTCTCGGGTGCCGGCAAGCTCAGCCTGGATGCACTGTTGGCTCGATTCTTCTGGCGTCGCCATAACCGTTGACCGACCAGAGTCTCGGGCGCGTCCACCACTCCCTTGAAAAACGGAGCAATCGCCATGAGCCTCACTCTCTACGGTTTTGACGGCAGTACCTATGTGCGCACAGTGAAAATGCTGCTTGCGGAAAAAGACGCGGACTTCGACCAGGTGCAGGTCAATGTGATCAAAGGCGAGCCGCATCTGCCGGAACATTTGGTGCGGCACCCTTTTGGCAAGGTGCCCGTCATCGACCATGACGGCTTTCGGGTCATCGAAACCGGCGCGATCATCGCCTACCTGGACGAAGTCCTGCCCGGGCCGTCCATCACACCGGATAACGCCCACGACCGCGCTCGCACTCACATGGCCCAGGGCATCTACGATGCCTATGGCTATGGCAACCTGGTGCAAGTGTTCGGCTACCATCTTTTTCCTGACTTCATTGGCGGTCAGAATGAAGAGGCGCGCCGCAAAGGGATCGAACATTCGAAACGGGTGTTGCGCGAGCTGATGAAAATAAAAGGCACCGATCCGTATATCGCCGGTCTTGAACCCAGTATCGGTGACTTTTACCTGGCACCGGGCTGCGCCTACATCGCGATGACGCCGGATGCGCCACAGGTGTTTTCGGTGGACGGTTTCGACGGATGGTGGAAACGTATGCAGTCTCTGCCAAGCTACAAGGCCACGCAGCCGAAATAAGCCTCAACCTCACTCACTTGCGTAGACAGGAGCCACCATGAGCGTAACCACCCAATGGATCGAGATCGACAGCGACGAAGGCACCTTCGGCGCTTACCTGGCGATTCCGCATACTCGCAAAGGTCCGGGGATCGTGCTGATCCAGGAGATCTTCGGCGTGAATGAACACATCCGCTCGGTCGCGGAGCAATACGCCGCCGATGGTTACCTGGTGATTGCGCCGGACCTGTTCTGGCGCAACGGCCACCGTATCGAACTGGGTTACGACGAAGCGGGCTGGAAACGCGCCGTCGAGCTGATGAACGCCACCGACATCGACAAGGCGCAGGACGACATCAAACTGGCCATCGAAGCGCTCGATGCGCAACCGGGCCTGGACGGCGGCATCGCTTCCATCGGTTATTGCTTCGGCGGCTTGCTGTCCTACCTCACCGCCACTAACGGCCTGGTGGATGTGGCCATCGCCTACTACGGTGGCGGCATCCAGAACCACCTGGACCGCGCCGATGAAATCGAGGTGCCGTTGCTGATGCACTTCGGTGAACAGGACAGCCACATTCCCCTGGAAGCGGTGGAGAAAATCGCCGAGCGTTTCGACAACAACGACAACGTGGAAATCGTCGTGTACCCGGAGGCCGAGCATGGCTTCAACTGCTCGCATCGCGACAGTTACAACCAGCGTGCAGCGGCTGAGGCGCATGGCAATACGTTGATCTTTCTGGGGCAGGAGCTGTAAAGACAAGATGTGAAAAAAAGGGACTTCCATTGCTTCGTGGAAGTCCCTTTTTTGTCTGCCACTGTGATGGCCTCTTCGCGGGCAAGCCTTGCTCCTACAGTTCATGCGCCCATTTTGATATGGCGCATGATCTGTACGCGAAGGGGGCGGCGCGGTCTGAAGCCAATCAGCGGCTGATCTCTTCCACAGCATCGATCACTGGTACCTGCGGATGAGCACCGCGCTCATGCATAGGGGCCGCCGGCGTGCGGTCGATCAGCAGGCTGAGTAACTCCGGGCGGCTATAGTGGCCGCGCGAATCCATCATGCGTTTGCGCTTGTCGATAAGGCCCATGTCGAGGTCGACGATCACGTCTCCCTCGCCTTCCTGCAGCGAGCCCAGCACCACACCATCCGGGCTGATGATTGCCGTGAAGCAACCACCGGAAATCGGACCGATAGGGCAACCGGTGTCGGCCATGATTTGTGCCTGTTGCTCAGGGTTGAGCCAAGCTGTGGAGTTCACCACAAAGCACGCCGATTCGAGGGCATGCTGGCGAATGTTGACTTCCATTTGCGAGGCAAACAGCGGACCGGCAAACGACCCCGGGTACATCGAGGCGTGAATCTGTTCGCCATCGGCCATCAAGGCGTAACGGGCCAGCGGGTTGTAATGTTCCCAGCACGCCAGTTGGCCGATGCGCCCTACCACGCTGTCGACAGCGCGCAGCCCGGAGCCATCGCCCATGCCCCAGATCATCCGCTCGTGATAAGTCGGGGAAATCTTGCGCCGGTGCTGGATCAGCGTGCCATCGGCATCGAACAGCAACTGCGCGTTGTACAGCGTGCCGCCGTCACGTTCGTTGACGCCGATGGACACGACCATGCCGGCCTGTTTGGCAGCGGCGCCGATGGCATCGGTGGCGTCCGAAGGGACCGTAACGGCCTGATCCAGCAGCTTGAGGTGCTCGGCGCCCATTTCGAACGGCGCCTGCACGAAAGAAAAGTACGGGTAGTACGGCACGATGGTTTCCGGGAACACGGCGAACTGAACGCCTTGGTCACCGAGTTCAAGAATCTTCTGCACGACTTTATTGACGGTGCCTTCACGGCTGTAGAGCACTGGGCTGATTTGTACGGCGGCAGCTTTAACGAGGGTCATGGTGGTGATCTCACTGAGGGAAACGGCTTCAACGAGATCTAGATTACGGCAGTCATATCTTGTCTTAAATGTCGTATACACCACCTTTCAGGACATGATCCGATTGGCGCGCTGGATCACTTGCGGCGGTTGCCCGAACGCCCGGATAAACGCCCGACGCATACGCTCGCGATCACCAAAACCGGTGTCGCTGGCCACCACATCGATGGAGTGCCGACCGGTTTCCATCATCAGCCGGGCGGCTTCCACCCGCAGGTTTTCGATAGCTTTGGCCGGGGATTGACCGGTTTCGGCATGGAAAACCCGGCTGAACTGCCGTGGGCTGAGATTGGCTGCGCTGGCCAGCTCTTCGACCGACAGCGTTGATTTGAGGTTGTGTTTGGCATAGGTCAACGCAGCCTGGATGCGATCGGTCTTGGGCTCGAGTTCGAGCATCACCGAAAACTGCGACTGCCCTCCCGCACGACGGTGATAAACCACCAATTGCCGGGCCACCCGGCGGGCAACGTCCGCGCCCAGGTCCTTTTCCACCAGGGCCAGCGCCAGATCGACACAAGCGCTCATGCCAGCGGCGGTCCAGATATTGCCGTCATTGATGAAGATGCGGTCTTCTTCGACCCTCACTTTCGGGTACGCCCGCTGCAAGGCCGACGCATGACACCAGTGAGTCGTGGCCCGCCGACCATCCAGTAAACCCGCCTCCGCCAGCACAATCGCGCCGGTGCAGATCGAGCCCAGGCGTCGGGTGGTCAGGCTGGCGTTGCGCAAAAACTTAACCATGCCCGGTGATGTCGGCCGGATCAGGTTGTCCCCCATCACCAGCAGCGTATCGAAGGAACGCTCGTCAAACGCGCGGGTTTCCACGCCAAAACCGGCCGACGTCATTACAGAGCCGCCCTGCTCCGACAGCAGCGCAATGCTGTACACCGGCTCGTCGGCCGCCATATTGGCCAACTCGAAGGTAGCGCACATGGCCAGGCCCAGCACCTGGAAACCGGGGTAAACGATGAGTCCGATGTTGTGCATGGCGGCTGTCCGATTACGTGGCATGACGTGTTTCAAGCCATCGTAGTAGAACCCTGCCTCCGTCGAAATGGAACCAGTCGTTGGTCAAATAAGGATATGGCCTGGACCTACTTCGCCGAACCATTATGCGGTTTATAAAACCGGAACATCCCGATTTCAGCGGTTTTGATGTACTCCTTGGCCCAGTCCGGTTTCACCGTGCGGTCATGAAAATACATCGCGCCACCGGTGCGATCCGGGAGCTGCTTGTTCAGCGCCTTGCGTGCGATTTCCTTGGCCAGGGCATATTGCGTCTCTTCCTGGACCGTGTCCGGGCGCCCGTCGCACCACCACGAAAACTGGCAGCTCTTGGTCTCTGAACCTTGCTTGACCACCGCGCACACGGTGTCGGGGAAACCAGCGTGGCCGAGGCGGTTCATGACCACGTTGGCGACGGCGGCCATGTCGTCGGTGTCCTTGCCTTTGGCCTCCCAGTAGATGGAGCGGGCCATGCAGGTTATTGCATCGTCCAGTGGAGACTTGCCGGCGGGATCGACGGCCTGGACTTCGGATTGGGTGATCGCCTCGGATTTAGGCACCGGTACATCGGCGCTCTTGTCCGCGGCTTTTTGCTCAAGCACCTGAGCCTTGTCTTCAGCCACTTCTTTTTTTTGCTGCTGGTCGTCGGCAATAACCTGGCCTGCGACAAGGGTAACCACGAGGAACGCAACGGACCATTTGAAGGACATGATGGAGACACTCTGTTTGGCGTCGAGGGAAGCGCCCGTTTGGCGACTTGGCTTCAGTGTAGTAGCCAAATCATGTCAACCGCCGGACAACAAAGCGCAAAAAGGCATTGCGCGGCATGGGGTGGAATCGCGCATCATGGGCGCAGTCAATTCAAGGGAGATTTCCATGCGCGTCCTGACATCCGCTCTGCGTTTTGCCGTGTTGCCACTGGGGTTGGTGTTCGCCGCCACTGCTGTGGCCAGCGAAGAAACGCAATTGGTCGAGTCGATCAACGTTTACCGCAGCCAGGTACAGCGTTGCGCCGGTCAGGCGTCATCGGTGTTGCCGCCGCTGACGAGCGATTCGCGCCTGAACCTGTCGCCCAGCGGAGCTGTCGACTTGCAGCAGGCCATGGCTCAAGCGTCGTACCCGATGACCAACGTGCAAGCGATTATGTTGTCCGGACCGCGTGATGCACAGTCCGCCATGACGGCGATCAAGGAGAGCTTCTGCCAGGTCGTGCTGAACCCGCAATTCATCGACGTCGGTGTCAGCCACCAGGGTCGCGACTGGCGCATTGTGCTCGCGCGACCGCAATTGACCGCGCGCATGGGTGACGCCGCGGCTGAGGGCCAGAAGTTGCTGGGCTTGCTCAATACCGCCCGCGCCCAACCGCGCCAGTGCGGCGGCCAACCGTTTGCCGCGACCACGCCGCTGGCCTGGAATGCGACGTTGGCGGCCGCGGCCGAAGCGCATACCCGGGCCATGGCGAATAACAATTTCTTCGACCACAAGGACCAGGACGGTCGCACACCGGGGGATCGCGCTGAACTGGCGGGATACACCTATCAGGAAATCGGCGAGAACATCGCTGCCGGGCAAGACACCCCGCGCAAGGTCGTCGATGGCTGGCTGGCCAGCCCCGGGCATTGCGCCAACCTGATGAACCCACAGTTCCGCGAACTGGGCGCGGCCTATGCGGTTGATCCAAAGAGTGACGCCGGGATTTACTGGACAGCCATGTTTGGTACGCAATAAAGGCGATGGTCAGAGCGGTGGTTCACCGCTCTTACAACGTGTGCTGGCGGTTACCGATGTCTTTGGCTTTTTCAACTGCCCAGGCCAAAGCGTCCTCCATGTCCAACAGATGCGGACGCGGGTCATTGTCCTCTTCTATGACCGAGCCATCCGGCCGGTAAACACCGATGAACATCTTCAGGGAGCCGTCCCTCAATATCTCGGCTTTCACGTCGATCCTGCATCCGTTGGATAGCGTTTCCTTGTGTTCCTCATGGCGTTCAGTCATCGCTGTCTCCCTCTCGTGGTGAATGGATCGGGCCAGAGCATTGGACGCGCAAGCCTTGGATCGGGGCTCGCGCCGTCATTCTTTCTGAGCGTAGTAGAAGATCGGCCGGGTCAGGACTGGCCACTGATACAAGGTATTAACGCCGACAAACCTCACAGGACAGCGGCGTAATGCCACCTATACTCCATGCCACCAACCCCGTCCGGGGCCTGCACTACCAACAATAAAAAGCAGAGGTGGAACATGGTCTGGCAGCAAATCTACGATCCCTTTGGTAACCCGGTGCTTTCAACCATCATGGCGGCGGTGCCGGTGGTGGTGATGCTGGCATCGCTGGCGTTTTTCCATATCAAGGCGCATCTGGCAGCCTTGCTGGCCCTTGGCTCGGCGCTGTTGATTGCCATTTTTGCCTTCGGCATGCCCGCGGACATGGCCGGCTCGGCGGCACTCTACGGCGCCGCCAACGGCCTGCTGCCGATTGGCTGGATTGTCCTCAACATCATCTTCCTGCACCGGCTGACCACCGAAAACGGTTCGTTCAAAGTGCTGCAGGATTCCCTTGCGCGCATCACCGACGATCGACGCCTGCAACTGCTGCTGATCGCCTTCTGCTTCGGCGCCTTCTTTGAAGGGGCTGCCGGGTTCGGCACGCCGGTGGCGGTGACCGGGGCGATTCTGATCGGCTTGGGCTTCTCGCCGCTGGCCGCCTCAGGCCTGGCGCTGATCGCCAACACCGCGCCCGTGGCGTTTGGTGCACTGGGCACGCCCATCATCACCTTGGCCAAGGTCACCGGCCTGGATGAAATGGAGCTGTCGATGATGGTCGGCCGGCAGTTGCCGTTCTTCTCGGTGCTCGTGCCGTTCTGGTTGATCTGGGCCTTTGCCGGCTGGCGCAAAATGCTGGAAATCTGGCCGGCCATTCTGGTAGCCGGGGTCAGTTTCGCTGTGCCGCAGTTTCTGGTGTCCAACTACCACGGGCCGATGCTGGTGGACGTGATCGCTGCGCTGATCTCCATGGCGTGCCTGACCGGTTTCCTCAAGGTCTGGAAACCGGCCACGATCCACACCTCGGCGGCCCTGTCCGGGCGCGTCGACAACTCGAAGATCGACGAGGAGCATCAGCAAAAACCCGAGGCCAGCGGGACCTTCGCCAGCGATGCCAAACCGGCGGTGATGCGCGCCTGGATGCCGTGGATCATCCTCACCGTGTTTGTGTTCGCCTGGGGCACCCAGGGCTTCAAGAACATGTTCGACACCCGTCCGGCAATCGATCCGGCCACCAATTCGGCCAAGCTCGACCCTCAGGGCAAACCGTTGCGCGAAGCCAACCCGATCTTCGCCCCGATCGTGACCTTCACCACCATTCACCAGCAAATCGAAAAGGTGCCGCCCGTGGTGCCCGCGGCAAAAACCGAGGAAGCGGTCTACAAATTCACCTGGTTCACCAGCACCGGCAGCGGCATCCTCCTGGCGGCCATCGTCGGCGGCCTGCTGATGGGCTATTCCATCCCGCAACTGGCCCGCCAATACCTGCGAACGCTGTGGGTGGTGCGTTACTCACTCATCACCATCGTGGCCATGCTTGCGCTCGGTTTCCTCACGCGCTACTCGGGCCTCGACGCCACCATGGGCCTGGCCTTCGCCGCGACCGGCATCTTCTACCCCATGTTCGGCACCCTCCTGGGCTGGCTCGGCGTGGCGTTGACCGGCTCCGACACCGCCTCCAACGTGCTGTTCGGCGGCTTGCAACGAGTGACCGCCGAGCAACTGGGCATCAGCCCGGTGCTGATGGCCGCGGCCAACAGTTCCGGTGGGGTCATGGGCAAAATGGTCGACGCCCAGTCGATCGTGGTCGCGTCCACGGCGACTCGCTGGTACGGGCATGAAGGGGAGATTCTGCGATATGTGTTCTTCCACTCGATTGTGCTGGCGATCTTGGTCGGTGGGTTGGTGACGTTGCAGGCTTATGTGGCGCCGTTCAGCAGTATGGTGGTGGGCGGACACTAGACGTCAAAAGGTCCCAGACCCGGGCGAGTCGCCCGGGTCAGGGCTTGAAAACGCGCGGATCAAGTCAGACGGCCGCCCGACATCAACCCCTCGGTCAGCAACGACACCAACGGCTGCACCAGATGCTGAGTCCGAACATCATCACCAATCACCGCCACCTCGGTGCTGGGTAAAGTCGGCAACTTCTGCGACGGTTCCAGTATGCGCATCCCTTCCTGCAAAAATGACGTTCCCAACGCCGTAATCCCCAACCCGCCCGCAACCGCCGCCTGCACCCCCATCAAATTGCTGGCCAGGCACGCGGATGCCCATTCCCGCCCGACCGTGGCCAGGGCTTCGATCATGATGGCGCGGTACGCACAGGGCGGCCGCATCATCACCAACCGCACCGGTTTCGACGATTCGATTTGGTAATCCTTCGCGGCAATCCACACCAGCGGCTCGCGCCAGATGACTCGGCCTCGCGTGGTGCCGGAGCTGAATTTTCGCTTGGAAATAACCACGTCCAGTAGCCCGGCTTCGTAGTCGGTGAGCAGGTCGTCGCTCAAGCCTGTGGTGAGTTCGAGTTGAATGTCTGGATACAACTGGGTGAAGCGCGACAGCAGCTTGGGCAGCTGGGTCGGCACGAGGTTTTCCGAGATCCCCAAGCGCAGCAGGGTGACGGTCGCCGGCGCCTTGATGTCCCGCATGAAGGTGTCGAAATGCACCATCATTCGGCGTGCGCCTGCCAGCAGTCGCTCGCCGTCCGGGGTCAGGGTCAGGGCGCGGCTGGTGCGTTCGAAGACACGAAAACCAAGCACCTCCTCCAGCCGGATGATCTTCTGGCTCACTGCCGATTGCGACCGCGCGATCACCTCGGCAGCAGCAGTGAAACTGCCGGTCTCCGCCACGGCGATAAACGCCCGAAGCAGGTCGATCTCAAGGTCGCTGGCTTGCATGATGGATTCGCCTTTCTACTGGATGCCATTAAATTTATGCGTTTGTGTTCTAGATAGCAATTGCCGAACATCGTACTCAATCCAATACGAGGCGTTCGAAAATGGCAGTCAATAAAGCAGTAGATATTGTTGAAAGTTTCTGGCGCGAAGTCTGGCAAGCCAAGGACCCGCAAGCCGCAGCGCGCTTTGTAGCCGAAGACTTTGTGATCACGTCTGGCGGGATGGATATCGTCGGCCGCGATGCCTTTATTCAATGGATCGGTGTCTTTCTGTCGAAGATCGAAGACTTCGAATTCAGCAGTATCGAGACGTTTCAGAACGCCGAAGGCACTCGCGTTGCTTCCCGCTGGAAACTGGCCGGAAAGAACCAGGGCTTTATTGGTGGCCGCACGTGTAACAGCCCCTTTGAAATGCTCGGCACTGCGGTCTGGGAAGTTCGACCGGACGGGCTGCTGGCGCATAACTGGGTCGAGCGTAATTCGCTGGAAGTTCATCGCGATTTGATCGGGCTCTGAACTTCAACGCTTCAAGTTGCCAACTGCAGAGTTTCACCCCGCTCCCTTTGTTTGCGTCCACGCAACGCGCTCGGAGGGAGCACCCTGGTTGAATTGAAAATGACATCGACGACTTTATTCATCTTGCTTCTACAGATCCTCACGCCCCCACACGGTGCGCGACCACCTGAAGTGGTGATGGACATCCGAAGTCATCTTTATTGGGCGGCGCTGCAACTTACGACATAAAACCACATGCGTATTTATTCACATGTGAGGTGAGCCTATGGGGAATTTCGCATAGAGCGCTGTATCTCCAGAATGACCCGAGCCTGCAAGACGGCAGACGTTGCTCACACTCATCATCATGACAGGAAGCACATCATGAACATTCGAACATTACTGGCTACAACCACGCTAACCATTGCCGCGTTCACCGGTTACGCCCAGGCGGACACGCCCGACGTACCCGCCAAGCCTTATCACTACGGCATGCCGATAAACGTGGCCAAGGTCATTTCCCTTGAGGAGCCTCGTTCCGCCGATTGCGAAGTGGTCAACGCCAAACTTACTTATCTGGACGACTCCGGGAATGTCGAGGCTTTCACCTACTTCAAAATGGCCCAAGCCTGCGAAGAGCAGAACTGAATGAGGGGCTGTAAAACAAAAGCCGCATTGAACGGCAAGCCAATTGACCCGCTGGTGCATCGCATCAGCGGGTCTTTTTTTACGATGGGTTAAATAAGATCAAGCGCTGGGCAATGCCACGACTGACCGCACCTAATTGGGCAGATCAATTTTATCCAGCACTTGAGCAGCCGAACGCAGGCTTCGTCAGCTGCCACAGAAGTTGTGTTACCAGAGGAATTGGTTAACGCCCACAGCTAAGGCATCAAGCGGCCTTATCTGTAAGCCCACCGCGAACCTTCACCGCCGAAGATTGCCCCGCACCGAACACCAACCCCGAAGCAAACACCACCCCAAGAATCACGCCGCCCGCCCCCAGCAACTGCCACACATTGGGCAGCACACCGAGTATCGAGGACACCAGCATGGTGAACACAGGCGCCAGGTTGAAGAAGATCGACGTGCGCGCCGCACCGATCGCATGAATGCCTTTGAACCACAGCAAGTAGGCAATCAACGAACCACAGACCGCCAAGTAGAAAACCGCTCCATGCACAGACAGCGAAGCCGTACTGATCGAGGCCATCGGGCTTTCATAGATGAAGCCCAACACGATCAGGCCAATGACACCGAACAGCATCGAAAACGTGGTGGTTTCCAGCGGTGTCGAGTCTTTGACGAAGCGTCGGGTACCGACCATGTTGGCTGCCCAGGCGATGCTGCCGGCCAGAATGATCGCGTCGCCGGTCGCCACTTTCAGCCCGAGCAGCACCTGGATATCCCCGCGCGTGATCACCAGTCCCACGCCCAGCAATCCCAGCACCAGCCCGATGGCGCGGCCGCGATCAATGCGTTCGCCTTCCAGCAGCACCGCGAAGATCATGGTCCACAGCGGCGTGGTCGCCAGGATCAGCGCGCCGTTGATGGGCGTGGTGGTTTGCAGGCCGAAGAAGGTCGCGAGGTTGAACGCGGTAAAGCCCAGCAGGCCCAGACCGATAAACGCGGCAAGATTGTTTTTCAGCGTGGTGAGGCGCAACTTGCCCGCCAGACCGAAAATCAGCAACAGCAACAGGGTAGAAATGGCAAAGCGCTCAATGGAGGCGCTGATCGGTGCCATGCTCTTGATGATATAGGCACCGGCATTGAAGTTGGTGCCCCAGAAAAACGTCGCGCCGACGATGCCGGCATACGCGAGAGGCGTTGATTTGGACATGGCTGTTTCCTCGTCAAGTCGTGCAATGAACACGCCGCACACGGCGCGCTTCAGACCTGCTTGTCAGGTGTTGAAGAATTCTTGCAGGCTTGGCGATGGGGCAAAATTCCCCATTTATTCACCCTTCATGTGAGAAAACGCCCATGTTCGATTGGGAGGATCTTCGCTACTTCATCGTCTTCGCCCACGAGCAGTCGTTGTCGGCGGCGGCGCGCAAGCTCAAGGTCGACCACGCCACCGTGGCGCGACGCATCAGCGCGCTGGAGAGTTCGCTGAACCTCAAGCTGGTGGACCGGCGCCCTCGTTCCTATGTCATCACCGAGGACGGCGAGCGAATTGCCCAGCTCGGGCAGCGCATGGAAAGCGAGTCCTTCGCGGTGCAACGCTCGGCGCTCGCCGGGCAGGAAAGCTTTACCGGCGAAGTCACCGTCAGTGCCCCGCCCGCCCTGGCCTGCGCGTTGATAGCGCCGCGAATCAAGGCGTTGCGCACCCTGCATCCGCAACTGTCTGTGCAGTTGATCGGCAGTCTGGACAGCGCTTCGTTGTCGCGGCGCGAAGCCGATATTGCCGTGCGCCTGAGCCGCCCCAAGGAGCCGGACCTGGTGGCGCGCAAGGTGGCGACGGTGCAGTTTCACCTGTACGGCTCGGCAGATTACTTGTCCAAGACCGCCCCGGAAGATCTGGCGTTCATCGCTTACGACCAGACCATGGAGCAAACCCCGCAACAGGTCTGGCTCAAGCAACAAGCGGGGGATCGGCCGATCCTGCTGCGCAGCAATGATCTGAACATCCAGGCAACCATTGCCCAGGCAGGCGCCGGCGTTGCGGCACTGCCGTACTTCCTTGGTGAGCACTACGGATTGCAAGCGATGGAGACCGTGGGCGCGGGGCTGGCGCGTGAAGTGTGGCTGGTGGTCCACAGCGACATCCGGCACACCCCGTCGGTGCAGGCGGTGATGAGTTTTCTGGTGTCCTGTTTCGAAAACTGAGTCAGTGCGCCAAACGCTGCTTTACTGATTCAGATCCTGAACCAACGGGAAGTGCCCCCATGGAACGTCTCACCGCCAAAGACTTCGCCCCGGAACTGCTGGAGCTCTACGACTACTACGCCCACGGCAAGATCAACCGGCGCGAGTTTCTTGATCGAGCAGCGCTGTTCACCCTGGGCGGTTTGACAGCCAGTGCCCTCCTCGCCTCCCTGAGCCCGAACTACGCGCTCGCCGAGCAGGTTGAATTCACCGACCCGGACATCCTCCCCGAGTACATTTCCTATCCATCACCCAAGGGCCACGGCAATGTCCGCGGCTATCTGGTGCGCCCGGCCAAAGCCACCGGCAAGGTGCCGGCGGTGTTGGTCGTGCATGAAAACCGTGGGCTCAACCCTTACATCGAGGACGTCGCCCGGCGCGTTGCCAAAGCGGGGTTTATTGCCCTCGCACCCGATGGCCTGAGTTCGGTGGGCGGCTATCCGGGCAACGATGAAAAAGGCAAAGAGTTACAAGCGACTGTCGATCCGGAAAAGCTGATGAATGACTTTTTCGCCGCCATTGACTGGTTGATGAAAAATGACAAGACCACGGGGAAGGTCGGCATCACCGGGTTCTGCTATGGCGGCGGCGTCTCCAATGCGGCGGCGGTGGCCTACCCGGAACTGGCGGCGGCCGTGCCCTTTTATGGCCGTCAGCCAAAGGCTGAGGATGTGCCGAAAATCAAGGCGCCGCTGCTGTTGCATTACGGCGAACTGGACAAGGGCATCAATGAAGGATGGCCGGCGTATGAGAAAGCGTTGAAAGCGTCGGGCAAAACTTACGAGGCATTCATTTACGCAGGCTGCAATCACGGTTTTCATAACGATTCCACGCCTCGCTACGATGAAGCCGCCGCGAAGCTCGCGTGGGACAGGACCGTGGCCTGGTTCAACAAATACCTGGTTTAGGCTGCTGTTTGCAGGTGTGGGCTACACCGTTATCAATTGCTTCGATCTTTTAAATCATGAAGCCGAATTTCTTATTTTTCAGCGGCGAGTTCAGGATGGCGCCACTTCTGATTATTCGGGCGAAAGCTTCATGAACATCAATTTTGCGTTTGCGTGCTTGATCGTGGTGTCGTTTGCGATTGCCCTGGGGCATGGCTGATCGCTCAGGCGTGCGCTTGCACCACTTCGATTCCCAGCTTGCGATAGTCGTCGATGTCGCCTGACGCCACGTGACGCTCGGTAATCAGAGTGTGCAAACGTGAGCACGGCACTACGATGTACGGTTCCACCGCACCCAATTTGTCCGCCGTGGTGACGGCGATCACTTGAGAGGCACTGTCAAACAGCGCCTGCTTCACTGGCACCTCATCAAAATGCAGCGAGCTGATGCCGACCTCCGGATGAATCGCACAAACCCCGGTAAACAGCACGTCAGCCTTGATGCCCTGCAACAAGCGCACGGTCTCGTGACCGCTGACCGACATCGTCGCCAGGTTAAGTTGCCCACCCGCCAGAATCACCTTGATGCCTGGGTATTCCGCGAGGGTAATCGCGGTTAACGGCGATGTGGTGATGGCCGTGATGGAAATAGTCGAAGGCAAGGACCGGGCGATCTGCAGCGTGGTACTCCCCGAATCGAACATCACGATCTGACCATCCCGGACGTGTCGCGCGGCGAGTTGTGCGAGGTGCACTTTCACCTCGTCGGTTTCACCTACCCGAGTGAGGAAATCCTTGCCCGTATCCTTGGGCCGAGGCAGCGCGCCACCGTGCACGCGTTGCACCAGACCGGCGCTGTGCAGCTCCGACAGGTCGCGACGAATGGTGTCTTCCGAAACGGCGAAATGCTGGCTCAATTCAGAGGCCATGACCTTGCCGTCGCGCTCGAGGATCAGGAGGATTTTTTGCCGGCGCACAGAAGGAAGCTCGGTGGCCGAATGCTGATCTTGCATGTTTATGCCTGAGTTTGCGTGTTTGTGCGAGATTAGCCAAACCCTTGCGTAAACACAATCGCGGTTTTGTTTTCTGGCAAACTCCCCGGCGTCTCCCCCAGAGCAGTCAGCCCATGCCCTTCGCCCTTGTCTCAAACGGTTCACTCCTCACGCCTGAGCAGCCCGACGTAACCGTGCCCTGGTGGAGTTTCACCAAGACAGTTCTCGCCGCCGCAGCGTTGTCGCTGGTGCGTGATGGATTGATCGGTCTGGATGAGGGAGTGCCTGAAGGCCCGTTCACGTTGCGTCAACTGCTGCGGCATGAAGCCGGATTGGCGGATTACAGTGAACTCGCCGATTACCACACCGCCGTCGCGCGCCATGAGACACCGTGGTCAGCCGCTGAAATGCTGCAGCGTCTTGATGCGACCAGGTTACGTTATGCACCCGGAGACGGCTGGCGATACTCGAACGTCGGCTACTTGTTCATCGCCAGGCTCATTGCGCGCGTCACCGGGCTGAGACTTGAAGAAGCGCTGACGCAACGCGTGTTTGCCCCGCTCGGTTTATCGCGCATCCGCCTCGCCACGACCCGCGCCGATCTGGCGTACGTCAACATGGGAGCGGCTTCGACTTACGACCCGGGCTGGGTTTATCACGGTTTGCTGGTCGGCCCGCTTGTTGAAGCGGCCCTGTGTCTGGATCGTCTATTGGACGGGCATCTGTTGCCGCAATCACTGCTGCGGGAGATGCAAACGGTACGCACGCTGGGCGGACCGATCGCTGGGCGTCCCTGGGTTGCTCCGGGATACGGCCTCGGTCTGATGCAGGGCATGGTGGAAAGTGGCCTGACCTTGAGTGGTCACACGGGAGTCGGACCGGGCAGCATCATTGCGGTTTACCGCTGCATTGATGGAAACCGCACGGCGAGTTGCGCGGTTTTTGATGAAAGCGGCAACGAAGGGGCTGTGGAGGCCGAGGTCGTGCGCCACCTGATATGCGCGGCACTTGAATAAACCTGAAAATCATCTGACCGCCCTTCCTCAAAAAAGGAGCGTTGAGGCCTCGATGCGTTGAACTCACCAATATCCTGTGGCGAGGGAGCTTGCTCCCGCTGGGGTGCGAAGCGGCCCCAAAATCCGCAACCCGGATCATTCAGATAAACCGCGAGCACTGGATTTACGACGGCTGCGCAGCCGAACGGGAGCAAGCTCCCTCGCCACAGGTACAGAAGCGGTCACACCTCAATGTGTGGAATTCACAAGTAAGTTATTGATCACGTTGAATGTGCATCAGTAACTGGCGACTTGCGCCCCATTACCAGACGTCACCAACGCCTTCAACGACGCATCAAACTGCTTCAACGCATTCACCTGCACCGCATTTTGCTGGTCGATTTGCGCAGCAATTTCCGGGGCAGCTTTGCCATGCACCCACACCGAAGGCATCTGCTGCTCACGTGAGCCTTCAGCCTTGCCGATGTATTGCAGGTTCGAGTCGTAGAACTTGGCGAGGAATCGCGCTTCAACCTGGTTGTTGCGCTTGGACACTAGACGGTTGTAGGTGTCGAGCATCACCACCACATCGGGATGGGCTTGTACCAGGGCGTCGAGATTGTCGTAGACGGTCACCGAAGCAAATTGTTTTTGCAGCGACCCCATCAGCCAGTTGATCGCCCGCTTCGGATCGGAGCTGTTGACGAAGGCGCTGCTGATGCGCGAATCCAGCGCCGGGTTCTTCGCCCCATTCAACGCGACCGAATGGTACTGCTCAAGGTATTCGATCGTGTTGAGGGTGTTTTCGCTGTAGAGCACGCCCACCGATTGAGTGGGTTGCAAGCTGGCGGGGCTGTCGCCCATCGGCAGGAAATGGCAGGACGGGTCGGCCGCGTAGGCCGGCACGGTGGCGGCAACACTGCCGGTCAATACGGCGACAAGGGCCAGCAAGGTAGAGATTCTCATCGCGCAGGTTCCTTCAGGGGCGACTTTGGTATGACGCTATCCTCCTCTCATGACAAAAAAACAGAACTTGCATTCCTTGATGGTGATTATTGATTAAACGAATGGTTGCGTACCGAGGCGTCAGGCGTGACTCCGTGGGGTGAGAAGTGACGTCGAGTGGATATCTGCGTGAAGCCGATTATGCTTCAAGAAACCTTGCAGCGATGCGAGGCGGTCAACCTGTGTGCATGCTTCGTGCAATCCGTAATCCGACGACATCAGCCCAAGGGCCTGGGTGCGGCAAGAAAGGTAACGAGGTACTCCGGCCTATAACAAGAACGACGGAGAAGACTCATGGCCGCAATCGACAACACCTCCACGGGCAGCGCGCCCCAACGCGGTATAACCAAGGAGGAGCGCAAGGTCATTTTTGCCTCGTCCCTGGGCACCGTGTTCGAGTGGTACGACTTCTACCTTTACGGCTCCCTGGCCGCGATCATCGCCAAGCATTTCTTTGCCGGGGTCAATGAGACAACGTCCTTCATCTTCGCGCTGCTCGCGTTCGCTGCGGGTTTCGCGGTGCGTCCCTTCGGCGCCATCGTGTTCGGGCGCCTGGGTGACATGATCGGACGCAAGCACACGTTCCTCATCACCATTGTGATCATGGGTGTCTCCACCGCCGTCGTCGGTTTTCTGCCCGGCTACGCGACCATTGGCGTGGCGGCGCCGATCATCCTGATCACCTTGCGCCTGTTGCAAGGCCTGGCGCTGGGCGGTGAGTACGGTGGCGCGGCGACCTACGTCGCGGAGCATGCGCCGAAAGGCAAACGCGGTTATTTCACCTCATGGATTCAAACCACCGCGACCCTGGGCCTGTTCCTTTCGCTGCTGGTGATCCTTGCTTGCCGGACGATCCTGGGCAACGAAGCTTTCGAGGCCTGGGGCTGGCGGATTCCGTTTCTGCTGTCGATCCTGCTGCTGATTGTGTCGGTGTACATCCGCTTGCAGCTCAGCGAATCACCGGTATTCGTGAAAATGAAGGCAGAGGGCAAGTCTTCCAAGGCGCCGCTGACCGAATCCTTCGCCCGCTGGGATAACCTGAAAATCGTGATCATGGCCCTGCTCGGCGGTACGGCCGGCCAAGCCGTCGTCTGGTACACCGGGCAGTTTTACGCGCTGTTCTTCCTGCTGCAGACACTGAAGATCGACGCGCAGACGGCTAACCTGCTGATTGCTGGCTCGCTGCTGATCGGCACGCCGTTCTTCGTCATCTTCGGCAGCCTGTCCGACCGTATCGGCCGCAAAGGCATCATCATGGCCGGCTGCATCCTCGCAGCATTGACCTACTTCCCGATCTTCCATGCGTTGACTCAGTACGGAAACCCCGACGTGTTCGTCGCGCAGGAGAAGAACCCGGTCACGGTGATCGCCGATCCCGACCAGTGCTCGTTCCAGTTCGACCCGGTGGGCAAGGCCAAATTCACCAGTTCCTGCGACCTCGCCAAGACCGTGCTGGCCAAACGGGCCATTCCCTACAAGAACGAAAAGGCTGAACCGGGCACGGTCGCGCAGGTGCGCATCGGCGATAAAGTGCTTCAGAGTTTCGAGGGCACCGGCATGCCGGCCGCCGACTTCAAGGCCAAGAACGACGCGTTCACCGCCACTCTCGGCACCGCCCTCAAAGAAGCCGGTTACCCCGAGAAAGCCGACCCGGCCAAGACCAACTACCCGATGGTGCTGTTGCTTCTGACCATCCTCGTGATCTACGTGACCATGGTCTACGGTCCGATTGCCGCCTGGCTGGTGGAACTGTTCCCGGCGCGCATCCGCTACACCTCGATGTCGCTGCCCTACCACATCGGCAACGGCTGGTTCGGCGGCTTCCTGCCGACGGTGGCGTTCGCCATGGTCGCGGCCACGGGTGATATCTACTACGGCCTCTGGTACCCGATTGTCATCGCCGTGATGACCGCCGTCCTGGGCATATTCTTCATGCCGGAAACCAAGGATCGGGAGATTCATCACACATAAAACGGGCACCTGCCCTCTCGTGAGCGAGAGGGCAGGCCTTTTTAATGCACGCAGATGGATTAAATGCCGTCGCGGCTCATAAACGAATTGAACCCCACGCCTCATCGTGTTTTCGAAACTCCATAAGCGCCGATCTTTGATCACGAGCAGCGCCATTGGAGAGGAATTCCCGATGAACCGTAGACTGCTGTTTCTGCTCGCCAGCCTGAGCCCCACGCTGGTATTCGCTGAAGGCTGTGACGTCCTGACCCGATCCCAAAGCCCTTCCGTTCCGGTGGTCGAGTCCCATAGTTGCTATGAGTACGAAGGCATGCCGGTAAATGCCATCGATTGGTCATGCAGCAACGAGAGCAAGGACATGCTCACCAGCACCAAGAAAAAAGTCGACCAGTGCGACGATCATTATCAGGCCTCCTGCATCGCGACCCTGACCCAGGAATCCCTGGCCAACCCTCACTCCACCAGCAAGGACAAGAACAGCAAGTCGCTGAACATCCCCGACAACGCTCAGGTCACCACGTATTACTACGGTGCGGAACACTTGGCCCAATCGAAGACTGATTGCGAATCGGGCGGTGGACACTGGAAAACGAAATGATGCCACTGGCTGATACGTCGCCGTTACATCGCGCGATTCGCTGTATCCGCGGTGTTACCTTACCGACCGTGTTGTCACTTCTGCGGTGCCCGGCGGGCCAATAGAGTATTGGCTTCGGTGTGTTGGCCGGGTCGAGAACGTCTTGACCCGACTGTCCGCCGATCCCCCCATCACGGAAGAGGTGACACCATGAGTTTCGTAACCGTTGAAAAAAACCAGAGCAGCGCCCCGTCGGAAGCCGATATGAAAAAGGCCATGACTGAATCTGGCGGCAAACCCGGGGAAGTCACCGGGACCAACGCGGCCCGGAAGCTGACTTACACCGGCACGGTCAATCACACCGTATATGAGAACAAGCTGATCGAGATTGCCAAGGGCAAACGAACCAGCTGGAACTTCGTCTGGGCCGACGCGAAGGTGAGTAGCCCGACTGCATGAAGCTACGGTGGGGCGGTCGCACGGCCGCTCCGCTGTTTCAACTCACAGATTCCCTTGATACAACCCGGTTACGCAGGCTGTTACCTTGCTGGTTTAACCGCCCTCCCCGCTGTAACGCCAAGACACTTCGCCGCCCTGAATCCTGCGCCTACTGTGAAGCCGTCAATGTGTTTAGAGGGTGCTGCCCGATCACTTGTCGGATTCGCTGCCCGCTGCCCATTGATTGCCCAACACAACCAAGGAAGAGGAAAGCCATGAGTAAGTCGAGCGCTGTAAGCAAGCAAGCTCTGCAACTTCACAATGATGTGCAAGAGGCCCTCAAGTCGTTCCAGAGCATTGCCCCCACGGCTCTGAAAACGTCGGACTACTGCAAGGTGTTGACGTCAACCCTGGCAGCCACGCAAAAGTCCGTCACGATCGAGATCGCAGCCGATGACCTGACCCTTCTCAAGCAGTCAGGCTACAAGCTGTGCTTCGCCAAGAAAGTCGGCAACGAAGCCTATAACGTTGTCTGGCAGTCCTATGACAAGTACCTGAGCAACAACGGCTTCAGCTGGACCCCGCAATACCAACTGTTCGGGTCCAATACTTTTCAGGCTGACGTGACGGTGAAGGTGTCGACCAACATCGTCACGATCGGCCTGGGGCAACAATCGATACTTAGCCCGGAAGGCTTGCTGGGCCAGGCGGTAACCGGCGGCCCAGACATATCCATTACCCTGGATAACGAATACGGCCCGATCCACCCCGGCATCAACCAGTTGTCAGTCGGCATCGACGGCACGCAGGTCAGCACGCCGATCTACGTCGCCACCAAGCAGGTGGTCACCGGCAATATCGTTTTGACCCCTGTCGAGGCCATTCTCGTGTGGTTCGAACAGAACGTGCAGACCAGCACCATGTTCAGCACGTCGCGGTCCAAGGCCATCGAAATCGACCTGACTGTCGTTAACGATGCAACCCGTCGCTACGAAGACGGTGCATGGAAAACCGTGTAATCGTCGCACCGGGGGCAACCTCGCGGTTGCCCCTTCCTCTCAAGAAACATCACCGCTTCCCCGGGCGAAATAGCCCGTCAACGACCGACAGATGGACTCCGCCAGATCTTCCTGGGTCGCGATGCCGTAAGGTTGATTGCGATCGAACTGCTCGGACCAGCGGATCCGCCCCTGTGCGACATCAATCAGGCGCACCGATGCCCGGACTCGGCTCGGTTCCACCCGCACGCTGCCCTCAAGGGAATAGTTACCGCGCCCGGCACGCACAACGTCCAGTGCCTTGACACTGGAGCGTGACACTTTCATCAGCACGTGGTTGCCATGGCTTTGCGTCTGCTCGAACGACTCGAAAAGCCGGCAGCTCAATTCTTCAGACAAGCCCTTGGTGAAGTCATCGCCGTCACGGGTGATGCAGGTAAACGGCTGAATCTGCAAAACAGGATGGCGCATCGAGATGGTTTTGGGTCTGATCCGCTGGTAAGCCAGCCGATAACAACCGGCCGGAATGCTCAGGCGTACCGGGTCTTGCTGCCCGAGGGTGGCGTAATGGATCGCGAGTTTGCGCCGCAACCGGCCCACCTGCACGCGCACCACCGGATCGTCTCCGGTGCAGTAAACAGCCGGGTCACGGCGAAACACGGCGATGCCGATGGCATGCTCGGTGAGTGGGATAGTGGAAAACTGAAGATCGTGATCGACCAGGAAACGCAGCAAACTGCCCATGCGCCTGGACTTGGCAAACACCGGACTGGCCAGCAACAGCGCCAGCACCCGCTCTATCTCTTCGTGATCGAGTGGCTCGGGAACGCCCTCGGCACTTGAATGGCCTACGTGCTTGATTACCATTGCCTGCCTCCGTGCAGGTTACCGACAATCGCTCGCCACCCCTGTAGAAGTGGATATTGATACTGAAGTCGTACTCCATGGCCACGCTCAACGCCCGATCCCGTAAAGGCTCGGACGCTGCAACGTCGAAGCTTAGCAGTGGTTACGCAATGGCGAAGATATTGTGCTGATCGCGGCGTTTTCCCGGGTAATCAGCAGCAACGCGTGGTGCATTGCTTGCCGCCGTAGCGGGCTTCCTGACGCTCGCGAAGAAACGCCGAATGGCTCATCACCGGTTCTTCGGGGTGTTTGAGCGCCATCTGGGCGACATAGTTGTCGTAATCAGGGACGCCGACCATCAAACGCGCGCTCTGGCTGAGGAAGCGGGCGGCTTGCTGCAGTTTACGGATCATGGCAACGCTCTCATTGTGAGGGGGGACAGGGCCATGAAAGCGCACTTTTGTATCTGGAATGTGTCCGTTCGGCCGAGATATGTATCGGAACCTGTAGGAGCCAGGCTTGCCGGCGAAGGCGTACTTGAGAG
>NZ_JASCOM010000094.1:0-22223 GCF_029959925.1 Pseudomonas sp. PS02303 | reverse complement strand
GAGCCTGCTCGCGATTGCGGAGTGTCAGTCGACATCGTCGTTGTCTGATACTCCATCATCGCGAGCAGGCTCACTCCCACATTTTGACTTGTGTTGGGTTTAGCCTTGTTGTGCGGCTTTCAGGCATTTCAAATCGTTGAAGTCCTTGCGCACCCCTTCAATCTTTTTCAACAGCCGCTGACGTTGAGGCGGCGTACTCTCGGCCATCAAATCCACAAACAATCCTCGTGCTTGCGCTTCAGTGTTGGCATAGGCCTGACGGTACGCCGGTGTCCATAAACTCTCACGATTCACCAGAAGCGTCTCGATTCTCTGTGGGAATTCCGGACTCTGACGCTGCGCAACGGCCGCACTGAATTGCTTCTGCCAATGCGCTCGGTTGGCGATCCATTGCGTGTTCTGGTCACCCAAGGCGTTCGACCATGTCACCACCCGTTGTCTCTGAGTCGGGCTGAGCGGGCCCAGCCAGTCATTCAGGCGTTTTTGCATGCGCTCGCTACGTTCCTTGATTTGCTGATCGAGCGTCGGTTTGACGTAATCGTCTTGGCGCTTGCGCTGATCCTTGGCGAAGGCGTCATTCATTTCAGCGACTTGCTTGTCATCCAGCCCCTGTAACAATTCGATGGCCGAAGGGGTGATTTCCCGGGCAGTCTGTGCGATGGCGTCCTTGGCTTCCTGAGTGCGGGTTTGCAGCGCGTCGTCGGTGACCTGGTTGGTCTCGACCATCGCCTGCAAGCGGTCCAGCCAATCAAGGTAGCCCGGCAGTTGCGTGGTGCAGTGCCAGCTCAGGTGTTCCTTGAGGCGCTCGTTGAACCAGCCTTTTTGTTCGCCGTTCATGTCCAGGTAATCGCTGAGCGTCCACGGAATGATCACGTCGAGGTTGCGATAGGCCAGGCCCACGCGGCTACAGGCGCCAAGGGCCAGGCTGAGCGTGATGATGAGGGCTAGATACTTTAACCAGCGCGACATGGGCGAATCCTTGCGAAGATCTGGCTTCTTTAGTGGATTCTTATGTGAACGCAAAATGGGCCCGGCAGTTCAGCCGATCAATAGAAGGGGCGCTCGGCCTTGAGGGTGACCAACCCGTCGCACTGGCTGTTGTGCCCGGAGTAGGCGGAACAGTCGCTGCCGCTGAGGCTTGAGTCGCTGTAGATCAGGTTGAGGTCGACACCCATGAACGGCCGGGAAAGTTGCACCGACCAATCGGTGAAACTGCCGATATAGCCGCCGTCGACGGACGCTGGCGTGTTGAGTTGGTGGGTGGTGTATTTCATGCTGATCCCGATGCCGAACGGCTGATTGCCGCCCAGGTCGGCGAAGACGGTGCTGTTCTGTTTGTCCGGGTCGTTGCTGAACGCGGCGCCGAAACGGCTGCCGAGAAAGGTCAGGCCGCCGAAAAACTCCTGGCTGTCGAGGGTGTCCACTTTCGGGTAGCTGTAATGGATCATGCCGACTTCGTACCCGAGGGTATTATCGAAAGGCTGTTTAAAGCCCAGGTAGGAGTCGACTTCAAGGTTGGCCCCAGGGGATAAACCCATGCTCGGCGCCCATTGCCCCGCGTAAAAGCCACTGTCATGGCTCAGGTCGAGACCACCGTGGAACGAACCGGTGCTGGCGGGCTTGACCAGCCCTTGGGCCATGCTGCGGCTGGGGGTGGTGCCGAGTTTGAGATCGAAATCGCCCAATTCACGCTGGAAGATTTGCGCGTTGGCGACCGAACACGACAGCAGGGTGCCGAGCAATAAATGGGAGGGTTTGAGCATGCGTCACTCCATGACCGCGAGGAGCAGGAACAAAAACCTACTGAAACGCTTGATCTAGACGTGTGCAAGCATACCGGCGAATGCTCGGCATTGAAGGCCGTTCGTCGATTTTTGAAATATTGATGTGTTTGGCGGGGTGTTGCGGGGAGGTTCCAGTCCAAGCGCTTCGAAGCTCAAAGCGCTTACGGACCAGGTGACGCGGCGGATCTTTGGGGGAGTGTTACTTCTTGCCCAAAGTGATCTGCTTGGACGGGCCGAACGTCTGGCCGCTCACGCCTTTGGCAATTTGCTGGATCTCGCCGCCGGACTTGAGGAACGCAGCGATCTGGTTGTTGATCGATTCGCTGGTTTCAACGGCTGGAGCTGGCTTTGCTTTGCTGTTGGATGCTTTTACACGCATGGCGGCCATTAACCTGTAGAAAATTAACTTGGCCAGGCATCGTACAGGAAATACTTGACAATTGCTTGGCTAATATCCCCTCAAAATACACATTGCAGGGGCGTCATTAATCACAAGCTATTATTCGAAATACGTTCCTAAGCTGCTGTTTTAAATAAGAACGACGGTAGAAAAACACAGGTTTCAGATCCGCTGGCGAGGGTGACGATCGCCCGTTCGGCCTGACGAGCGGCCAAACACTCAAGGCAAAACCCAGGAAAATTAAGGCCTTCAGAAGAATTTCTGGTGTCACCGGGCTGGCCACGGGAACGCCGCACGGAAAAACGGGTAGAATGCCGCCCACGCAATGAGGGTATTGGAAATGGCTTTAGTCGGGCGCTACAACAGTTTGCAAGTGGTTAAACACACTAACTTCGGTTTATATCTTGACGGTGGCGCGGATGGCGAAATCCTCCTGCCTAATCGTTATATTCCCAAAGATATTCCCAGCGAAGATGAAGATTGGCTCAACGTTTTTGTTTATCTGGACAGCGATGACAAACTCATCGCAACTACCGAAAAGCCGAAAGTTCAGGTCGGTGAATTCGCCAGTTTGAAAGTCGTTGAAGTCAACAGCATCGGTGTTTTCCTGGATTGGGGCCTGCCGAAGGATTTGCTGCTGCCGTACTCCGAAGAAAAACGCCAGATGACGGCCGGCGAATATGTCGTGGTGCACGTCTACCTCGACAAGCACACCCGCCGCATCACCGCGACGGCTCGCCTGGACCGCTACCTCGACAAGACTCCCGCCAGCTACACGCCTGGCCAGGAAGTTGATTTGCTGGTGGCCGAAGCGACCGACATGGGCTTCAAGGCAATCATCAACAACAAGCACTGGGGCCTGATTCACAAGAACGAAATCTTCAAGTTCATGCGCGCCGGCAAGGAAGAGAAGGGCTTTATCAAAGAAGTCCGTGCCGACGGCAAGATCAGCCTGAGCCTGCAACCGGTGGGCGAAGAAGCCGCCACCAGCCTCAACTCGAAGATCCTCGCCAAGTTACGTGAGAACAACGGCACCCTGCCGGTCAGCGACAAGAGCGACCCGACCGTGATCACCAGCCTGTTTGGTGTGAGCAAAGGCAACTTCAAGAAGGCTATCGGTGCGCTGTACAAAAATGGCCAGATCGTCATTCATGCGGATCGCATTGAACTAAGCTGACCTCGCTCCGGCCCCATGTAGAACGATTACAGAGGGGCGGGTTATGAAAAAAGGACTGTTTGCCTACGCGGGCACCTTGCTCGCGTTTCTCGTGCTCGACGGCCTATGGCTGGGCGTGCTGATGGCGCCGACTTATCGGGCGCTGCTCGGTCCGCTGATGCTCGACCAACCGCTGCCGGCCCCGGCAGCGGTGTTCTATCTTCTTTATGTCTTGGGTTGCGTGGTGTTCGTGGTGTTGCCGGCGAAAACCTGGCGGCGAGCTTCGGCGCTGGGCGCGCTATTGGGTCTGGTGGCTTACGGCACGTATGACCTGAGTAACTGGGCAACCTTGAACGGATGGTCGGCGCAGTTGGCGTTGATGGACATGGCCTGGGGCACGTTGGCCACCTGCATTGCCTGCACGGTCGGGTATTGGGTTGCGCGAAAAGTGCAGTGATCCTCGTTGCCTGCGATGACGCAATCGGGAATTTAAAGGTCCCGTCCAGGCGGCATTTTCTGGCCGTTTGGTTAATAATCGACAGCATAACTTTTCGCCCCGACACCGTTTGTTCAGCAAGCAGGCCGGGGCTTTGTTTTTACTGTCGAGTCACTGCCATGTTTGTTGTTGTCGAGGTGTTCCGGTGAGCGCCAGCCGGCGTAGCGCCGATGGGTTTGCCCTGCAAGTGATGGTCGGGTTGTGCCTGATCTGGGGCGTGCAGCAGGTGATGATCAAATGGGCGGCGCCCGACATCGCTCCGGTCATGCAAGCGGAGGGGCGGTCGGGTATTTCCGCGTTGCTTGTAGGACTGTTGATCTGCTGGAAGGGTGGCTGGGACCAAGTCAGCAGCACCTGGCGCGGTGGCTTGTTGGCCGGTGCGTTGTTTGGTCTGGAGTTCTTTTTCATTTCCGAAGGTTTGCAACTGACCACGGCAGCGCATATGTCGGTGTTCCTTTATACCGCGCCGATTTTTACCGCGTTGGGCGTGCACTGGCTGCTGCCGAGCGAACGTCTGAGGCCGGTGCAATGGCTGGGGATTTTCCTCGCCTTCGTCGGGATCGCCATCGCGTTTGCCGGCGGCGTGTCCTGGGACAACCTCGACCACCGCATGTTGATGGGCGATGCGTTGGGCGTACTGGCCGGGGCTTCCTGGGGCGCGACCACGGTGGTGGTGCGTGCCTCGCGACTGTCGGAAGCCCCGGTCACGCTGACCCTGTTTTACCAACTGATCGTCGGTTTCGTTGGGCTGCTGCTGATCGCGATCCTCAGCGGTCAGGTGACCCACGTCAGCCTGACCACCGTGGCGGTGGCGAGCGTGCTGTTCCAGGGATTGGTCGTGTCGTTCTTCAGCTACCTGACGTGGTTCTGGCTGTTGCGCCGTTACCTGGCCGCGAACCTGGCGGTGTTTTCGTTCATGACACCGCTGTTCGGTGTCACATTCGGCGTGGTGTTGCTGGGTGAAGAACTGAGCCTGAACTTCGTCATCGGTGCCGTGCTGGTGCTGCTGGGCATCACCTTTGTCAGCGCTGAGCAGTGGGTGCGCCGTCGTTTGCGCAAAGCCCTGGGGCAGCAGTGACCGGACGCAACAGCAGGCCGCCAGCGACAAGCAAGCCGCTACCGGCAACCACCAGTGCTGGCTGCAAACCGCCGCTGAAATGGCTGCTCAGCGCCGCCAGCAACGGCCCGGCGAGTTGACCCACCGCAAAGCACGCCGTCAGCAACCCGGCGTTGCGTTGAGTGGCGTGGGGCGCCAGTTCCCGGGAACGTTGCATCACCAATTGCATGCAGGCCAGGAACGGCGTGCCGCAAAGAATCACCCCAAGCGCCAGGCCCGAGCCGCTGCCCAACAGGCAGGCAAAGACACCAGCGGCTTGCAGCCACAACGTCACCATCAGCCAGTGGCGGGTGCCATTCGGGGTTTGTCGACGCAGGCTGACCAGCACCACCCCGATAGCCGACGCCAGACCGAAGCACGGCCAGAACAGGTCGGCCTGCCATTGGCCATGGAACTGTGCGCTGGCCATTTGCGAAAGGAACGTGGCGGGGATGATGTAGCCCAAGCCGTACAACCCGTAGATCACACCTAGACGGCCAATGCCTTGCTGGTTCGAAGTGGCTGTGCTCGGTGCGGCAACCGCAGTCGCGGTCGATTGCGGCAAAAACGGCAGAATCCCCAGCAGCATTGCCAATGCGACACCGGCATACACCAGCCACAGGGTTGCAGACGTCTGCCCCAGCAGGTGCGAGCCCAACGCCAACATTCCTGTGAGAAAAATCCCCAAACCAGGTCCGGCAAATACCTGGGCGCCCAGTCGTGGGCGGCCGGCTGCCGCTGCCAGTGGCTGGCTCAACGCCGTGATCATCACCAGCACCCAGGCGCTGGCCACGCCGGTACCGAATCGCAGCACCAGGTGCGACCAGAACCCGTTCGCCCAGAACGACGCCAGCGACAGCAGCACACACAGCCACAACCCACCGAGCAGTCGCCGACGAACCTGTTCGGGACGGCGAGAGAACATGGCATCCACAGCGCCGACGAAGTAGCCGAGGTAGTTGGCGGCCGCAATCAGACCGGCGGCAGTCAGGTCGATCTGGCCTTCGCTGAGCAAGTGCGGCATCTGCGGCGTGAGGGCGAAACGCCCGATCCCCATGGCCATCATCAGGGCGATAAAACTGGCGAGTAAGCGAATCAAGGGAGACATGGTCTGAATTCCGGTAAAGGCTCAATGACCGTCAGGCTAGGACTGATTGACTTTCTTTAAAAATGAATAATAGTGAGTAACTTGTTCTGATTTGGAGAAGATCGTGGAGTTCAGCCAGTTACGAATCTTCCAGGCCGTGGCGCAGGAGGGGTCGATCACCCGTGCTGCCGAACGGTTGCACCGGGTGCCGTCTAACCTGTCAACGCGGCTCAAGCAACTTGAAGAGCAGCTCGGTGTAGAGCTTTTCGTCCGCGAGCGTCAGCGTTTGCAACTGTCACCTGCGGGAAAAGTCCTGCTGGACTACACCGCCAAGCTTTTTAACTTGCGCGACGAAGCCCAGGCAGCAGTGCAGGGCGGGCAACCGGCCGGGGACTTCGTGCTGGGCACCATGTACAGCACGGCGGCGATTCATTTGCCGGGACTACTGGCGCGTTATCACCGCACGTATCCGGCGGTGAACCTGCAAGTGCAGTCCGGGCCCAGCGGCGAATTGCTTGAAGGTTTACTCACCGGTCGTCTCGATGCGGCCTTGGTGGATGGCCCGCTGGAGCTGGCCGGTCTGGACGGTGTGCCATTATGCGACGAGCGGCTGGTGCTGATCAGCGAAGCCGATCACCCGCCGGTCCGCAGCGCCATGGACGTGGAAGGGCGCTCGGTGTTTACCTTTCGTCAGGGCTGCTCCTACCGCATGCGTCTTGAAGCCTGGTTTGCCCATGACCACGCGGCCATGGGCCGGGCGATGGAGATCGAGTCTTACCCGGGCATGCTGGCGTGTGTGATTGCTGGCTCGGGCGTGGCGCTGATGTCGGAGTCGATGCTGGCAAGCCTGCCGGGCCGTGAAAGCGTGGCGGTGCACCCGCTGGCGGAGCCGTTTGCCCACGCGACGACCTGGTTGATGTGGCGCAAAGGCATGGTCGGGGCCAACCTGAACGCGTGGATTGAACAGCAACAAGCGGTCTATCCATCGGCGCCGATGCAGGCTTCGGCGATTGCTTGAACTATCGGTCAGGTATTTTGATCAATTCAGTAACAGATCATTGCGGATTTGGCCGAGCATTGCGTAGGACTTCAGACTATTATCAGTGCGAAGGGGCTACAGAATTTCAGCCGCTCGGCACTACCCTGAAGGGGGCACCATGAAAGAGAAAATTCAAAACTGGCTGCACGATCTGGGTGTTGCACTCGGTTTGATCGAACCGCCTCTGCAACCTGTTCCTATTCGCACCGACGACGAACAGCGTCGACGCCAGCCGCGCCGTCGGTAAGTCTGACCCGCACTGGCTCAAACCTGGCAAATCCTCTGTGGCGAGGGAGCTTGCTCCCGCTGGGGCGCGTAGCGCCCCTTGGTAGCCTCAGAGTTGTCAGGGAATACTCGGACAGGATTGGCGACTGCTGCGCAGCCGAACGGGAGCAAGCTCCCTCGCCACAGTTCACCACGAGCGTGCGTTTGGCATTCGGACTCAATGCCGTCCAATCTCCACCAAAAACCGACTCAAATCATTCGCCGTCCTGGCATCCTTGAGCATACGGTCTTCTTCCGCCGTAAACGCCGTCAACCCCAGCTCATCCTCCAGATGGAAGATCAGCTCTTCGATATCCTGTTTATCCAATCCCAACTGCGCCAGGCTGGCGTTGTCGTCGAAGTCATCCTGACCCTCCAGCAGGCGGCTGATGAAACGATGCACGGCGGCACGAACGGCAGCTCTTTTCATGGCGGTTCTTCGAGGGCGTTATTGTTGTTCCTGAGCTTGAGTACAGCAGGCTTCAGGTGTGTGAGCGCTGCCACTCGTCAATCATCGTGCGCAAATGCTCCCCGGAAAAACTCCCGAAATGCCCGCCGTGCACCGTACGGATCGGCAACGTGCGCAAGCGCTGCAGGCTGCGAGCGTAGTCGTCGAGATTGGAGTGGTAGGCGTCTTCGATCAGCGGGCCGTCGTAGATGATGTCGCCGCTGAACAGCGTCTCGGTTGCCGCTTCGTACAGGCTGATGCCGCCCGGTGAATGCCCCGGCGTATGCAGCACCTGCAGCACGCGATTGCCCAGATCCAGCACGTCGCCTTCTTCAATCATCCCCGTGGCCGGCGCGGCTTTGACCCGATATTCGGCATAGCACAACGGGCAGTCCGGGTGCGCCTCGAACATCTCGTCGCCGACAAACGCCCGGCTCAAATCGTTTTCGCCGTCGGGTGCCGCCAGGATGTCGGCCTCGGCCGGATGCACCAGGCGCTCGGGAAATTCGTGATGACCGGCAATGTGGTCGAAATGGCAATGACTGGCCACCGCCACCAGCGGCCGCTCGGTGATCCACGGCAACTGCTCGCGCAGGCTCACCAACCCGGAACCGCTGTCCAGCAGCAAGTCCTTGTCGCGGCCCTGAATGTGCCAGAGGTTGCAGCGATAGAAGGGCCGGATGTAAGGCTCGTGAATCAGCCGAATGCCGTCACTGAGCTGTTTGACCTCGAACCACTGATCGCGCGAAACAATCTTCATCAAAGGTTTTCTCCAGACGAAAAAAACGGGTGTGGCAACCGACGCCACACCCGTCGAAGAAAGCATCAAGTCGTTAGGTTCAGCTTAGGCGGCGCTGGCCATCGTTGCCGGACGAGGGGACAGCAAGCTGACCACCACGAAGCTCACCAGGCCCACGCCGAGGCTGTAGTAGATCGGAGTGTTGGCGTCCATACCGTCCTTGAACATGAACAGCAGCGCAGTGGCAAAGCCCATGCCCATGCTGGCGATAGCGCCGGCGGTGGTTGCGCGTTTCCAGAAGATCGCGCCCATCAGCGGAATCAGCATGCCGCCCACCAACAGGTTGTAAGCCAGGGTCAAGGCACTGATCACATCGTTAACCACCAGCGCGATACCCAGCACGGCGATACCGGTCAGCAGGGTGAACAGGCGATTGATGCCCAGGCTCGACGGTTTGCCGCCGCGCAGTTTCGGCAGCAGGTCTTCGGTCAGGGTGGTGGATGCGGCGAGCAGGCCCGCGCTGGCGGTGGACATCATTGCTGCCAGGGCAGCCGCGATCACCAAGCCACGGATGCCGTCCGGCAGCGAGACTTTGACGATAGCGGCAAAAGCGTTATTGACGTTGTCCAGATCCGGGATCAGTACGTGAGCGGCCATGCCGATCAATGCACAGACCAGGCCGTAGATGATGCAGTAGATGCCCGCGGTGGTACCGGCATACTTCGCAACTTTCTCGCTTCGTGCGGTGAACACCCGTTGCCAGATATCCTGGCCTATCAGGATGCCGAAGAAGTAAATCATGAAGTAGGTGATGATGGTGTCCCAGCCAATGCTGGTGAAGCTGAAGCTGGCAGCCGGCAATTGTGCAACCAGTTGATCCCAGCCACCCACTCGGTACAAGCAGATTGGCAGCAGCAGGAACATCAGGCCTACGGTCTGGATACCGAACTGGACGATGTCGGTCAGGGTCAGCGACCACATTCCGCCGATGGCCGAGTAGATCACCACCACGCCACCGCCGAGAATTACCGACATCCAGAACGGAAGGCCGAACAGCACTTGCAACACGGTGCCGATTGCCAGGATCGAGGTCACGCCGATCATCAGCGCATAGGCCAGCATGATGCTCGCGCTTGCGGTACGAGCCATTGGGTTGTAGCGCTTTTCCAGCACTTGAGTGACGGTGAAAACCTTCAGCTTCAGCAGCGGTTTGGCGAGGAAGAGGTTCAGCGCGACGATCCCGCAACCCAGTGCAGCACAGAGCCAGAAACCGGAGATGCCATGAACGTAGCCCAGGCGCACGGTGCCCACGGTGGACGCGCCGCCCAGAACGGTGGCGGCCATGGTGCCCATGTACAGGCTCGGGCCGAGGTTGCGACCGGCGACCAAGTAGTCTTCGTTGGTCTTGGCCTTGCGCATGCCGAAGTAGCCAAGTATCAGCATCGCGGCGGCGTAGATGAGTACGACGAATAAATCCAAAGCCATGATGGCGTGTCTCCGATTGTCTTTTTTATGGTGAGGCGAAAATCAATGTGGCAATCAGTCCGCTTTTTGTGGCGAGGGAGCTTGCTCCCGCTGGGCTGCGAAGCAGCCCCAAATCCTGCAACCGCGTTTCTTCAGGGGAAACACCATTCGCCTGTTTTGCGACTGCTGCGCAGTCGAGCGGGAGCAAGCTCCCTCGCCACAGAGGTCCGTTGACCATCGTTTGTGTTGAATCAGGCGGCTTGTCGCATCGCCGGTTTACTGAGCGCGTCCGTGCCCTTGCTGCGTGCATCATTCGGCCCGAACACCGCAGCCGGTTCCGGAAACAGGCTCAGCAGCGTCAGGTACACCAGCGAGGCCAGGCCGAGGGTGACCGGCAGGCTGATGTCGATGCCGCCAGCCAGATCGCCCAGCACACCCACAAACTGCCCCGGCAGGTTCACAAAGCACAAACCCACCAGCGCACTCGGGATCCAGGCTCCCAGGCCACGCCAGTTCCAGCCGTGGGTGAACCAGTAGCGACCACCTTTCTCGCCGCGGGTGAACACTTGCAGGTCATCCGGGCAGTAGAAGCCGCGACGCACCACCAGGCCGATGATCATGATCACCATCCACGGGGTGGTGCAGGTGATGATCAGCACGGCGAAGGTCGACACGCTCTGCACCAGGTTCGCGGCGAAGCGTCCGATGAAGATGAAGGCAATCGACATCACACCGATCAGCAACGTCGCCTTGACCCGCGACAGCACCCGAGGGAACACGCTGGACATGTCCAGCCCGGTGCCATACAGCGAAGTAGTGCCGGTGGACATGCCGCCGATCACCGCGATCAGGCACACCGGCAGGAAGAACCAGCTCGGCGAGACCGCCAGCAAACCGCCGACGTAGTTGTTGGCCGCGATGTAGTCCGGTGCCTTGATCGCTACGATGGTGGCGGTGGCCAGGCCGAACAGGAACGGAATGAACGTCGCGATCTGCGAGATCACCACGGCGGCCATGATCCGGCGCTTGGAGGTCTCACGCGGGATGTAGCGCGACCAGTCGCCGAGGAACGCGCCGAAGGAAATCGGGTTGCTCATCGCCACCAGTGCAGCACCGATGAAGGCCGCCCAGAAACCTGGCTGACCCATATTGACGGTGCCGGCGTAATTCACATCGAACGGCCCGGCGAAGGCGAAGATGCCCAGCAGGAACAACAGGCTGGCGCTCCATACCGCGATTTTGTTGACCCACAGCAGGAAGCGAAAGCCATAGATGCAAACCGTCAGCACCAGGATCGCGAACAGCCCGTAGGCCAGGCCCAGGGTCAGGTCGGTTTCCGGCAGACCGATCAGGCGTTTGGCGCCACCGATCAGCGCATCACCCGAACTCCACACCGAGAGCGAGAAGAAGGCGATGGCGGTCAGCAGCGACAGGAACGAACCGACGATCCGCCCGTGCACGCCGAAATGCGCACCGGAAGACACGGCGTTGTTGGTGCCGTTGATCGGGCCGAACAGGCCCATTGGCGCGAGGATCAGCGAGCCCAGCAGCACGCCCAGCACAATCGCCCAGACACCGGCCTGAAAAGACAGGCCGAACAGCACCGGGAAACTGCCGAGCACGGCGGTGGCAAAAGTGTTGGAACCGCCGAAGATCATCCGGAACAAGTCCGTCGGGCCTGCGGTGCGTTCGTTGTCCGGGATCTGTTCGACCCCGTGGGTTTCAATCTGCGTAAGGCTTTGGTCTTTGTTGTTGTTATTCATGATCAGCTCCGATCATAAAGGCGCGCTCATCGTGTGTGAGCGTCACCTGTTTGGCTAAGGGGGTGGCAGCCCTTCCGGCATCGCGGACAAATGTTCGTGGCAGGCCAGCCATAGGCCTTGTTGTAGTCGGCGAAACACAATCGTCTCGCGCTCCTGGCTGAAGTGTTGCTCCCCTTGCATGCGCAGCTCGGTGGCCACGTCATGGATGAAAATCGCCACGTCACCCTGCAGGCTGACGAAGGCGTTGCTCGACGTGCACGCAAGCACCTCGAAGCCATCCTCGGCGCGCCAGGTGTCCCACAACGCCTGATAGGCATCGCGCGACAGCAGGGGCTGTTCGAGGGTGTAGAACACGAAGCTGGCGTCGGCGCTGAACGCGCCGAAGTAGGCTTCGCGATCGTTGCGGGCAAAAGCCGTCACCAGATCGGCGGCAGCTTTCAACACCTGATCACGTTCGGTCATGACCGATCCTCAACGGTGGGCCACGCCCGGCAGTACGCAGAGCATTTCGTACAGCAGGTTGGCGGCCAGCAGCGAGGTGTTGCCGGTGGTGTCATAAGCGGGCGAGACTTCTACCAGATCGCAGCCGATCAGGTCGAGGCCTTGGCAGCCGCGAATGATTTCAATTGCCTGAATGGTCGTCAGACCACCGATTTCCGGGGTGCCGGTGCCTGGCGCCCAAGCCGGGTCGATGCCGTCGATGTCGAAAGTCAGGTACACCGGACCGCCGCCGACTTTTTCGCACACTTCGGCCATCAGCGGTGCCAAGGATTTGTGCCAGCACTCTTCAGCCTGAACCACACGGAAGCCCTGTTTACGGCTCCAGTTGAAGTCTTCGGAGGTGTAGCCCTGAGCGCGCAAGCCGATTTGCACCACGCGATCGCAGTCGATCAGGCCTTCTTCGGCCGCGCGACGGAAGGTGGTGCCGTGGGCGACTTTCTCGCCAAACATGTGATCGTTCACATCGGCGTGAGCGTCGATGTGCACCAGGCCGACCTTGCCGTGCTTCTTGTGAATGGCACGCAGGATTGGCAGGGTGATGGTGTGGTCGCCGCCCAGGGTCAGCGGGATCACATTGTGTTCGAGGATGGCGTCGTAGGATTCTTCGATGATCCGCACCGCGTCCAGCAGGTTGAACGTATTGATCGCCACGTCGCCGATGTCGGCCACCGACAGCGAATCGAACGGTGCAGCGCCGGTCGCCATGTTGTACGGGCGGATCATCACCGATTCAGCGCGGATTTCGCGAGGTCCGAAGCGGGTGCCGGGGCGCAGCGAGGTGCCGATGTCCAGCGGGACGCCAACAAAGGCAGCATCCAGACCGGCAGCGGTAGGCAAATGGGGGAGTCGCATCATGGTGGCGATGCCGCCGAAGCGCGGCATTTCATTGCCGCCCAGTGGTTGGTGAAGAATCTTTTCCACGGGTAAGGCCTCATCGTCGTTGTTTTATTTATGTCGGTTGCGCCGCTCCGGGGAGGTTTGGGCACCGTTGGGGGCCGATTCTGCGAAATGTAGTGGCCGGGAAGAATCGCTACGGGCAAATACTTAGTTCAGATTTTTCTAAACTAATGGTTGGCACGACGATAGACTTGCGGCCATGTGCCGCACTCCTGTGGCGAGGGAGCTTGCTCCCGCTCGGCTGCGCAGCAGTCGTAAAATCGGCTGATGCGGTCCGTCTGACACTACGAGGTGGATGGTTGTAGGGCCGCTTCGCAACCCAGCGGGAGCAAGCTCCCTCGCCACAAAAGCGCAACACGCATGACCTTGCAAACGGAGCCCCCATGGCCAACGCTTTACCCGACCTGAAACTGTTACGCATCTTCGTCAGCGTGGTGCGTCATCAGGGGTTTGCCAACGCGCAGCAAGAGCTCAACCTCTCGACTTCGGCGATCAGCACCTACATGAGCCAGCTCGAAGCCGCCCTTGGCCTGGTGCTCTGCCATCGCGGTCGCGGCGGTTTCAGCCTGACCAGCAAGGGCGAGCTGTTCCATCAGGAAACCCTGCGTCTGTTGGGCGAGCTTGAAGGCTTCGAGCAGTACGCGGCGGCGTTGAAGGGCGAACTGCGCGGCACTCTCAACCTCGGCGTCATCGACTCCACCGTCAGCGACAAGGCCTTGCCGTTCGCCGAAGCCATCGGCGCCTACAGCCAGGAACACCCTGCCGTGCATTTGCACCTGTCGGTCATGAGCCCCTACGAATTGCAGCTCGGCGTGCAGGACAACCGTCTCGACCTGGCCATCGGTGCGTTTTCCACGCGCATGAGCGGCCTGGTTTACATGCCGCTGTACCGCGAGCAACACTGGTTGTATTGCAGCAGCCGTCATCCGCTGTTCACCGAGCGGCGCATTCCTGAGCAAGTCATCACTCAGCAACGCATGGTCGGCCGTGGTTACTGGAGCCAGGCCGAACTGGCGCGCCACGGTTTCAAGCACAGCGCCGCCACCGTGGAAAGTATGGAGGCGCAGCTGATTCTGGTGCTGTCGGGCGCCTACATCGGTTACCTGCCGGAGCACTACGCCCAGGCTTGGGCGGACAAGGGCGATTTGCGAGTGCTGCTGCCGGCGACGTTTGGTTATCAGGCGCCGTTTTCGATGATCGTGCGTCGTGGCCGCAGCCGCGAGCCGCTGATCCAGACCTTCCGCGATTTGCTCAAAGCACAACTGAACCAGGCCTGAGAACATGTCCAGAATCCAGTGTCCACGCTGCCTGCGCCCACAAACCCATTGCCTGTGCCCGCTGATCCCTAGCCTCGACAGCCGTACCCGAGTGCTGTTGTTGCAGCATCCCAGCGAAGTGAACCATGCGCTGAACACGGCGCGACTGGCCGCGTTGGGCTTGAAGAATGCCGAGTTGATTGTCGGTGAGGTGTTTGAGGATTTGCCGGTGCTGCTGAATCCTCCGGGGTATCAGGCGCGGTTGTTGTTTCCGGCCGACGATGCGCAGCCATTGCAGGCGTACACCACGAATGAAGAGCCGCTGTTGCTGGTCGTCCCGGACGGCACCTGGCGCAAGGCGCGCAAGATGTTGCACCTCAATCCGTTACTGGCGGCGTTGCCGAGGGTGACGTTGGTGGATGGCGGGGTGTCTCGATATCGACTGCGCAAGGCACCGGGGCCTGGGGCGCTGTCGACGGTGGAAGCGATTGTCCAGGCGTTGCAGACGCTGGAAGCGCCGAGCTCTTTTGAACCCTTGTTGAAACCGTTCGAGGCGTTGATCGAAGGCCAGATTGCGGCGATGGGGGAGGAGACTTACCAGCGTAACCACGGCAGGTGATTACTTGTGGCGAGGGAGCTTGCCCGCTGGAGTGCGAAGCGCTCCCAATTTGTCGACTCAGTACACCTGTTGCGCCTGGTTGAATGATTTTGGGTCTGCTGCGCAGCCCAGCGGGAGCAAGCTCCCTCGCCACAGAGAATGAGTCATACCTATCTTTCCCGCATCGCCTCGGTCCGCGCTTTCAACACCGGTTTCAACAGGTAATCCAGCACGCTTTTCTCGCCCGTGATGATATCCACCGTCGCCACCATCCCCGGAATAATCAGCAGCGGTTTCACATCGCCGCCCAAGTGATTCTTGTCGGTCCTCACCTGAATCAGATAAAAGCTGTTGCCCTTGTCATCGGTAATGGTGTCCGCACCAATCAGTTCCAGCTTGGCAGTCAACCCGCCATAAATCGTGTAGTCGTAAGCACTGAACTTGACCATCGCTTTCTGCCCCGGATGCAGGAACGCCACGTCCTGTGGCCGCACCTTGGCTTCGATCAGCAAGTTGTCTTCAATGGGGACGATCTCCACCATGTCGCTGCCCGGCTGGACCACGCCG
Organism: Pseudomonas sp. PS02303; assembly: GCF_029959925.1. NCBI lineage: Bacteria > Pseudomonadati > Pseudomonadota > Gammaproteobacteria > Pseudomonadales > Pseudomonadaceae > Pseudomonas > Pseudomonas sp. PS02303. The sequence goes on along the minus strand of NZ_JASCOM010000094.1, from coordinate 6,668 downwards.
CCGATGGTATTGACCTTCAGCACCTTGATGATTCCGTGCACCGGCGACACCACGGTGGTGCGGGTTACGCGGTCATCGATGGCGATGCTCGACGCTGTGATTTTCGACAGGTCGGTGCGTTTTTCATTCAGCTCTTTCGCCGCGTCCGAGCGGAAGGATTGCTCCGATTCATCGATCTTGCTTTTGATCTCGTTGATCGCCGATTCCGCCCGGGGAATTGCCAGCGTCGTCGCATTCAAAGAGCCGCGAATCTCCACGGCGCTGCGTTTGAGCCGCAGGATTTCCACCGGTGAAACCGCCCCGGTGCCCACCAGCGGCGCGGACATGTTCATCTCTTGTTGCAGCAAGGCCAGGCTCGAACTGAACTGCCCCTGCTTGGAGCGGAATTCCGCCAGTTCCTGAGTCTTTTGCCGCAGTTGTTCGGTTAGCGTCCGTTGCTCACTGGCCAGTCGACGCTGGCGTTGTTCGTATAACGAGCGCTCGTCTTCGGCCACTTGCGGAGCCTTGGCGATCACCTCAGGCGACAGCTTGAACGGCCGGCCTTCCGCTTCGGCCGACAGACGTTCGACCTGCGCGGTCAACGCATAACGATCCGCCTCGCTCTCGCCCTTGTTCGACAGAAACCGCGTGTCATCCAGGCGCAGCAAGGTGTCGCCCTTGTTCACCATTTGCCCTTCGCGCACGAAGATCTCGGTGACGATGCCGCCCTCCAGGTTCTGAATCACCTGGACCTTGCTCGACGGGATCGCCTTGCCTTCGCCCATGGTGACTTCTTGCAGCACTGCAAACTTGGCCCAGACCAGCGCGGTAATCAGCAGCGCCGCGGCTAGCCACACGGTGATCCGCGACCAGCGCGGCGAATCCTGTAGCGAAGCGCCGGCGGTTTCCGGCATGAATTCGCTCTCGGCGGTTTTGCCGAAGCTGCCGAAGTAGCCGCGGTCTTGTGGCGTGTCGGATGATGAACGGGCCATGGGTAGCTCCTAGACAGCCGCAGAGCCGACACGGCCCTTGCGCAGTGCATCGATGACCGCTTCTTTCGGACCGTCGGCAACGATCCGCCCGTTATCCAGCACCAGCAGCCGATCCACCAGGCTGAGCATCGAGGTGCGGTGGGTCACCAGCAGCAAGGTCTTGCCCTGCACCCAGCCGTGGAGTTTCTGCCGCAAGACATCTTCACTGCTGTTGTCCATGGCGCTGGTGGGTTCGTCGAGCAGCATGATCGGCGGATCCAGCAACAAGGCCCGGGCAAGCAGCACTGCCTGGCGTTGACCGCCGGACAGCAACTGCCCTCGTTCGCCCACGGGCCGGTCAAAACCTTGCGGATGCTGACGCGCCAGCTCGGTGACACCGGTCAGTTCGGCGACTTCGAGCATCCGTGAATCGCTGATGTAACGTGCGCCCAGGGTCAGGTTGTCGCGCAGGCTGCCGGCCAGCAGCGGCAGGTCATGGGCGACGTAACCGATTTGCTGGCGCAGGTCGGCGACATCGAGTTGCCGCAGGTCCAGGCCATCGAGCAGCAACTGGCCTTCTTCCGGCGCATAGAACCCCATCACCAATCGCGCCAGGGTGCTTTTACCCGAGCCGCTGCGCCCGATGATGCCGATCCGTTCGCCGGGTTTGACGCTGAAACTGATGTTGGCCAGGGCAGGGGCGTTCTGGCCGTTGTAGTGGAAGGTCACGCCACTGACATCCATCGCGCCTTGCAACTGAGTGCGCTCCAGCGGCCGCTGGTGGGCGTCGCGCTCTTGCGGCAAGGACATCAGCGCATCGGTGCTTTTCATGGTCAGTTGCGCTTGCTGGTAGCGGGTGATCAAACCGGCGATCTGCCCCAAGGGTGCGAGTACGCGGCTGCCGAGCATGTAGGTCGCCACCAGCGCACCAACGCTGAGGTTGCCGGCGATGATGCTGTAGACGCCGGCGACAATGGTCGCCATGCCGGAGAATTGCTGGATGAACAGCGTGCCGTTGGTGGCCAGCGCCGACAGATTGCGCGCGTGGCTGTCGAGGCGGGTGAGGGCGCCGTGGGTGCTTTCCCATTTGTGCTGGCGCTCGCTTTCGGCGCTGCACGCTTTCAGGGTTTCCAGGCCGCCAAGGGTTTCGATCAGCAGGGCCTGGCGCTCGGCGCCGAGGCTCAGGCTTTTCTGCACGGTGTCGCGCAGGCGCACCTGAATGACCATCGCGAAAATGATCGTAATCGGAAACGCCAACAATGGAATCACCACCAGCCAGCCGCCGAGCAGGCCGATCACCACCAGCATCAACACGGCAAAGGGCAGGTCGATCAGGCTGGTCAGCGTGACGGCAGTGAGGAATTCACGCAGGCCCTGGAAGTCGTGGATGCTCTGGGCGAAACCGCCGATGGTCGCTGGCCGCGCTTTCATCGCCATGCCAGTGATGCGTTCGAACAAGGTCGCGGAAAGAATCACGTCGGTTTTCTTCCCGGCGGTGTCCAGCAAGTGCGCGCGCACCACCCGCAGCACCAGTTCGAAACCGGTGCCGATCAGCAAGCCGATCGACAGCACCCACAAGGTCGACGTGGCCTGGTTCGGCACCACGCGGTCGTAGGTTTGCATCACGAACAGCGGCACCATCAGCCCCAGGAGGTTGATCAGGAAACTCGCCAGAATCGCATCGCTGTACAGCCATTTCGACAGCTTCAAGGTGTCGCGAAACCACGCTTCCACACGCGGCACCAGCGGCGAGCGCAGGTCTTCGAGTTCATGGCGGGGCCGGGCGAACAAGGCCTGGCCGCTGTAATTTTCAGCCAGTTCTTCACGGCTGACCCATTGTTCGCCACCGTCCGCTTCGCTGGGCAGGATCAGCAACCGGCCGTCATCGCCATAGCGTCGCAGGATGGCGGTGCGGCCGTTGTTCAGGATCAGCATCACAGGCAGGTTGAGCGCGGAAATGTCCGCCAGTTCACGGCGCAGCACCCGCGCCTGCAAGCTGGCCCGGGCTGCTGCACGGGGCAGCAGGTCCAGGCTCAAGCGTTGTTTGTTCAGTGGCAGCCCGGCACTCAGGCTGGCGCGACTGACCGTCGCGCCGTGGAGTTTGCAGAGGATCAACAGACCGTCCAGTAGCGGGTCATCGAAGCTCAGGCGCGGATCGACACCGATGTTGCCGGGTTCCATGCTGGTCAAATTGATCGCCCCCAGTGAGCTACTTCAGTTCAGGCAAACGCGCTTCGTTTTTCACTTCGGCCTGGGCGATCGCATCGGCGGGTAGCACCACCCGTTGTTTGCTCAGCAACTGGCCCATGTTCGCCAGCACGCGGTACATCGAATACTCCTCGGTGTAGCGCACTTCGGTGTAGCGGCGATTGGCGTTGTAGAGCTCGTTTTCACTGTCGAGCAAGTCGAGCAGGGTGCGTTGGCCGAGGCCGAACTGGTCCTGATACGCCAGGCGCACACGACGGCTGGTGTCCGCGTATTCGCGGGCAGTCGGGGTTTGTTTCTTGGCATTGACCATGGCGTTCCAGGCCAGGTGGATGTTCTCGTTGAGTTGGCGCAAGGCGTTGTTGCGGATGTCCATCGCCTGGTTGATCTGATGCGCATTGGAGGCCAGGCGCGCCTTGTCGCTGCCGCCGCGGAACAGGTTGTAGTTCATCACCACGCCCACGCGCCACTCGTTGTCGTGGCCTTCATCGCCCTGCACGTTGTTGTTTGCGCCCACTGCCGCTTCGGCATCGAAACGCGGGTAGAACGGCGACTTTGAGACTTCGTACTGGCTCTCGGCCGATTGCACGTCAGCCTGGGCCGATTTCAGGTACGGGTTGTTTTCCACCATGCTCTGCTGGGCTTCCGGCAGGGAGGCAGGCAGTTCGCCGCGGATAGACGGCGGCGTTTCCAGTTCATCGGGCAGGCGCCCTACAACGGCGGCGAAATTCGACTCGGCATCCGCCAGATCGACCTCGGCGGTGTCGAGGTTGTTTTGCGCCAGTGCCCGGCGGGCGCTGGACTGGTCGGAGTCGGCGTTGCTGCCAACGCCACGCTGGGTGCGCAGGCCGATCTGGTCGTTGACCCGCAAGTGAGCCTGCAGGTTGTTCGTGGCCAGGGTCACCAGTTCACGGCGCTTGAGCACTTCGAGGTAGACCTCGATGGTGCGCAATGCCAGGTCCTGGGCGGTGCCTTGAGCGTAATAGGCCCGGGAGTTGACGACCCCTTTGGTGCGTTCGACTTCGTTCGCGGTGTTGAAACCGTCGAACAGCATCTGCCGCAGACGCAGCTCCGATTGGGTGTAGGTGAGGATTTCGGTGTTGTGATTGCCGAACGCCCGGGTGTTGGTGTTATCGCTGTACCCGCGCCCGTAGGCGGCGTTCAGATCAACTGATGGATAAAAGCCCCCCTTGGCGACTTTGACTTGCTCATCCGCGGACAGCCGCGAGTCGACGCGCGAGGCCAGTTCCGGGTGGGTTGCGATGGTGCTCTGGATCGCCTCGGTCACTGACATGGCTTGAGCCTGGGATGTGCAGGCCATGGCCAGCAGAATTGCGCTGCAAAGGGGGGTTAAAACGCGCATGGGTACATCTCCCTGATTCCTGATGGTTCTTTATCAGTCGCCAAATATTTGACGACATTTATAGGCAAAACCGTTTCATGCTTGTAACAACGTAGCTAAGAACATTCTAGAGCGTAGCTAAGAAATTTTTTTCATAGGGGTTATTCCAAAAAAAACTTATGCGCTCTGGAAAATCCAGCACATTGTTCACTCTGAAAGCCCTTGTTTTAGAAGCTCTAGGGAGCATTCGAGGGTTTAAGGAAAGTTCCATCCACTTATCGACATAGGGCGGAGAAGTGCTGGAGGGGAGGGAAGCGAAACGGTTTTGAGGCGACAGTTTTTTGTCGCTCTACAGGTTCAAAATCGTTACGCATCGCACAAAAGGCAATGTGGCTGCGATTGGAATCCCAAGGTTGTTGATTGCATTGGGGTTTTGCCAAAAACGGACTCATTGCCCATGAGCGACATGCTTGGCGAGACTATCGCCGGGGCAGCGGTTTACTCGGATAAACGCACCCCGCAGGCGATCCGCCAGGCAACCTGCTTCAACCATGAGCACGTTCTTCGCACAAACAGGGTGCCGACAGCGGTTGGCAGCGGAGGAAATGCACATGGCAACGCTCATCGGTACCGTCAGTAAAATCATTGGTCAGGTGTTCGCGGAAAGCGGTGGTACCCGGCGTGTGCTGGCCGAGGGCGATCGATTGTTCGCCGGCGACCAATTGATCACCGGCGCCGATGGCGCGGTGGCCGTGCATCTGAAAAATGGCCAGGAACTGACCCTCGGGCGTGGCAGCAGCCTGCAAATGAACTCCCAGTTGCTGGCGAATCAAGCGGCCCATGTGGAAACCGCTGAAGCGGTGACGCCGACTCAAGCGCAACTGACCGATGTCGAGCAACTGCAAAAAGCCATCGCGGCCGGCGATGACCCGACTCAAACCGCTGAAGCCACGGCGGCCGGACCTGCTTCGACCGGCGCACCCGGCGGGGCGGCGGGCGGCGGCCACAGTTTCGTCATGCTCGAAGAAGTGGGCGGGCGGGTCGACCCCACCATTGGCTTCCCCACCGCGGGCTTTAACGGCATTCCCGAATTTCCTCTGGAACGCCTGGCCGGTGATCCGGACAACGGCGACAACGGTGCCGGTTCAGGGGGCACGGGTGTCATTCCCGTTCCTGACGCGCCGAACAACCCGGTCACCCTCGCGGGCCTGTCGGTGGCGGGCGGCGAACTGACCCTCAACGAAGCTAACCTCGCGGACGGTTCTGCCAGCAATCCTGGCGCCTTGATCCAGAACGGCACATTCACCGTGTCTGCGCCCGACGGGCTGACCAGCCTGAGTATCGGCGGGATCAATGTGATCACGGGTGGGGTGCCTGTCGGCTTCCCGCAGTCGATCACCACACAACTGGGCAACACCCTGACGATCACCGGCTACAACCCGGCCACCGGCGTGGTCAGTTACAGCTACACCCTGGTCGGCAACGACACCCATTCGGCAGGCGAGGGTGCCAACAACCTCAGCGAACAGTTCATCGTCGTCGCTAATGATTCCAACGGCGATACCGCCACCGGCACGCTGGACGTCAACATAACCGACGATGTGCCCAAAGCGGTCGATGACAGCAACGCCAATACCGCCTCGGAATCCCTGCTGACCCTGACCGGCAGCGTGCTGCCCAACGACTCGCAGGGGGCTGACCGCATTCCCACAGGCCCCAACAGCGGGCCGATCATCGGCGGCACCTTCACCGGGACTTACGGCACGCTGGTGCTCAATCCCAACGGCAGTTACACCTACACGCTGAACACCAGCGACGCCGATTTCAAAGCGCTGCACGGCGGCGGCAGCGGCACCGAAACCTTCACCTACACCCTGACGGATGCCGATGGCGACACCAGCACCGCCAACCTGGTGCTGCAAATCCAAAACAACGATGACCCGGTCACGATCGGCGGCCTCAACGTCGAAGGCGGCGAACTCGTCGTCTACGAGAAGAACCTCAGCGACGGCAGCAGCCCCGACGCGCCAGCGCTGACACAGAACGGCACCTTCACCATCACCGCGCTCGACGGTGTGCAAACCCTCAGCGTCGGTGGCATCAACGTGGTGGTCGGCGGCGTGTCCGCAGGCTTCCCGCAATCGATCGTCACACCACTCGGCAGCACGTTG
>NZ_JASCOM010000093.1:0-22236 GCF_029959925.1 Pseudomonas sp. PS02303 | reverse complement strand
GGAGTAACTTGTGATGCTGATAATCTTGTTGACTATCAGTCTGACTCCACAAGCACCCACACGAATTGCTTGATTCAGTTGTTAAAGAGCGGTTGGTTAAGATCTTTCGTCTCAACCGAGGCGCGCATTCTACAGCAGCCTCTGTTGCTGTCAAGCGGTTATTTTCAGAAGTTTTCAAAGTTTCCTTTGCAACTTCAACCACTTGCGCTTCCGATCTCTCGTTAGCGGGAGGCGAATTCTACAGCGTTACTCGCTGCTGTCAACACCTCTTTTTCTCCGCTTTCGACCGAGAAGATCGAACCGTCAATCAAGCCAAACAACCCTGCTTGATCAACTCCTTCTGGGCTTCGATGACCTGAAGCAACTCGCTGTCGAAAACTGCGTAACTCTTTGTTTACCAAGGAGTTTTCCGTTTCGACTGCGCCGGAAGTGGGGCGAATTATAGACTTCCAGAATCTGCCGTCAACCCCTGATTTGGCTTTTCTATCAATAACTTGCAGAAAGCCGGAAAACAGACCGCTTCCTTCTATATAGGAGAGCAAAACCACCTCCTCTATATAGAAGGAATCTTCAGAGGACCCCCGCCACTTTGAAAGCGGCGACCGTTTCTGCATCCAGACCCAACACCCGCTGCAGAACCTCCAGCGTGTGCTCGCCCAATAACGGAGGCGCATTACGATACTCCACCGGCGTTTCCGACAGGCGAATGGGGCTCGCCACCTGCGGCACCATGCCTGCTAGCACATGGGGTAGCTCGATCGCCAAACCACGCGCCTTGACCTGAGGATCAGCAAACATCTGAGCCAAGTCATTAATAGGTCCGCATGGCACACCCGCCTGCTCCAGCTGTAACACCCACTCAGCGGTGGTCTTGAAGACAGTCGCCTGACGGATCAGCGGGATCAACACCGCGCGATTCGCCACCCGCAGCTTGTTGGTCGCGAAGCGTGGGTCATCCGCCCACTGAGGCTGCCCAGCCACCTCCGCAAACTTGCGGAACTGCCCGTCATTACCCACGGTGAGAATGAAGTCTCCATCCGCCGTAGGAAAATCCTGATAGGGCACGATGTTCGGATGTGCATTACCCAGGCGCTTGGGCGCATTACCCGTAGTCAGATAGTTCATCGCCTGGTTGGCCAGGCACGCAACCTGAACATCCAGCAACGCCATATCGATATGCTGACCACCACCGTCATGTTCCCTATGGGCCAACGCGGCAAGGATCGCTACCGTCGAATAGAGCCCCGTCAGGATGTCTGTCAGCGCCACACCGACTTTCACCGGCCCTGCGCCCTCATCTCCCTCAGGTCGACCGGTCAGGCTCATCAGCCCGCCCAGACCCTGGATCATGAAGTCATAACCCGCGCGCTTGGCGTAAGGCCCGGTTTGACCAAACCCGGTAATCGAGCAATAAATCAGATTCGGATTGATGGCTTTAAGCGACTCATAGTCCAACCCATAAGCCGCCAGGCCACCGACCTTGAAGTTCTCGATCAGGATGTCCGACTTGGCTGCCAGCTCACGCACCAGCTTTTGCCCTTCTGGACGCGTGAAATCGATGGTCACCGATTGCTTGTTGCGATTGGCCGACAAGTAATAGGCGGCCTCGCTGGTGTTCTCGCCATAGGCGTCTTTCAGGAAGGGCGGTCCCCAGGCACGCGTATCGTCGCCATTGCCCGGACGCTCAACCTTAATCACTTCGGCGCCAAGGTCGGCAAGGATCTGCCCGGCCCAAGGCCCGGCCAGCACCCGCGATAAATCCAGTACCCGTAGATGCGAAAGCGCGCCCATGGACGTTCTCCTATTAATAGAACGCCTGGATGCCGGTTTGCGCGCGACCGAGGATCAGTGCGTGGACGTCGTGCGTACCTTCATAGGTATTCACCACTTCCAGGTTGACCAGGTGGCGAGCAACACCGAATTCATCGGAAATGCCATTACCGCCCAACATGTCACGCGCCATACGCGCGATGTCCAGGGACTTGCCGCAGGAGTTGCGCTTCATCATCGAGGTGATCTCGACTGCCGCCGTGCCTTCATCCTTCATACGACCCAGACGCAGGCAGCCCTGCAGTGCCAGGGTGATCTCGGTCTGCATGTCGGCAAGCTTCTTCTGGATCAGCTGAGTGGCGGCCAACGGGCGACCGAACTGCTGACGATCCAGGGTGTACTGGCGAGCGGTGTGCCAGCAGAACTCGGCAGCGCCCAAAGCGCCCCAGGAAATGCCGTAGCGCGCGGAGTTGAGGCAAGTAAAAGGGCCTTTCAAACCGCGGACGTCAGGAAAAATGTTCTCTTCAGGAACAAACACGTTGTCCATGACGATCTCGCCGGTGATTGATGCACGCAAGCCAACCTTGCCATGGATCGCCGGAGCACTCAGGCCTTTCCAGCCTTTTTCCAGAACAAAGCCACGGATGTCGCCCGCATCATCCTTACCCCAAACCACGAACACATCGGCAATCGGACTGTTGGTGATCCACATCTTGCTGCCGGTCAGGCTGTAGCCGCCTTCCACTTTGCGTGCACGAGTAATCATCGCGCCCGGGTCGGAACCATGGTTAGGCTCTGTCAGACCGAAGCAGCCAATCCACTCGCCCGAGGCCAGTTTCGGCAGGTACTTCTGCTTTTGGGCTTCAGTGCCGAATTCATTGATCGGCACCATGACCAGCGAGGACTGCACACTCATCATCGAACGGTAGCCGGAGTCGACACGCTCAACCTCACGAGCAATCAGCCCGTAGCTGACGTAGTTCAGACCGCTGCCGCCGTACTGCTCGGGAATGGTCGCACCCAACAGGCCCACTTCGCCCATCTCGCGGAAGATCGCCGGATCGGTCTTTTCATGACGGAAAGCTTCAAGCACGCGCGGTGCGAGCTTCTGCTGAGCGAATTGCTCGGCAGTGTCGCGGATCATGCGCTCTTCTTCGGTGAGCTGTTGATCCAGCAGCAGGGGATCGATCCAGTTGAAGCTAGCTTTACCGCCCATGAGTGTGTCCTCTCGAATCGGGTCAAATAACGTGGACTGATCCTAGGCCTGGTCCGGCATTACGGCAAACGAGGATTTTGCATACTGTTGTGCTAATTTCTCACTCCGTAACGTCGCGAAATAGCCTTTATGCGATGTATTAGTGAGGTTGGAGTACATGCGCCGGAAAATCCCTAGCACCACCGCCCTGATCAGCTTTGAAGCGGCAGCACGCCACGAGAGCTTTACCAAAGCGGCGCAGGAGCTTTCGCTCACTCAAGGCGCCATTTGCCGACAGATCGCCAGCCTCGAGGAGTTCCTCAGCGTAGAACTTTTCCGACGCTCGCGGCGCGGAGTGAAGCTGACGGAAGCCGGACTTTCCTACAGTCGCCGCGTAGCAACCCAGCTTGACGCGGTCGAGCGGGACACCTTGTCCGTGATGGGGCAACAGGGCGCCAATGTGATCGAGCTGGCCGTCGTACCGACCTTTGGCACCCAATGGCTGCTGCCACGCCTCAAAGACTTCCAGCACAAACACCCGGAAGTGACGGTCAACCTCACCAACCGCACACGCCCCTTCCTGTTCGCCGATACCGACTTCGATGCCGCGATTTACTTTGGTGATGCGGATTGGTCGGGTACCGAATCCCACAGGCTAATGGGCGAAAATCCGATGCCGGTGTGCAGCCCTACGCTACTGGGCAAAAAAGCCAATCTGACGCCCGATGAAATCGCCGAAATGCCCCTGCTGCAACAGACCACGCGCCCTTATGCCTGGCGCCAGTGGTTCAACTCTCAGCACCTGAATGTGCCACGGGACATGACAGGACCGCGCTACGAGCTATTCTCCATGCTTGCCCAAGCGGCGATGCACGACATGGGGATCGCGCTGATTCCGCCATTCCTGATTCAACGCGAACTGACGGAGAAGCGCCTGGTGATAGCCAACACTCAGGCGCTGTCGAGCATCAAGGCCTATTATCTGATGATTCCGGAGCGAAAGGTCGAATCGGCGTCTCTACGGGCATTTCGCGATTGGCTGGTCACCCAAGCACAAAGCTACAGCCTAGAAGGGTAAAGGCTTACCGGCGTTAGCTGACCCCGTAGTCAACAAAACCAAAGCCCTACAGATATACGTTTTTGTCGCATATTCGCAGACTGTACCGACAAGCAGTACAAACGTCCCACAAGTGCCTGCCGACGTGGCTTTGAGCCTCCATTCACCAGCAATGACGCCTCATTCACCGTGCCGATGTGTAAATTCTTGAAATTCGGCCAAAATCCTTACAAGGCACGGCCTGCAAGGGATTGAGGCGGTCGGTTGCGACATTCGGTCACGGGGTGACTTGTAGTTAATTTTCCGTCACCCGTCATAATCCCTTGAAGGGCACAAAGTTCGCCTGCAAAATGCCGCGCCCCGCCCAGATTTGGCGGGATCGTGCTGATCGGCCGCCCCAGCCGCACCATCCGAAGTGCCTGGGTTTACTCAATAAGATCACGCAGGAGATTTGACGTGCACATTGGTGTTCCTCTCGAAACCCAGACGGGTGAAACGCGGGTTGCTGCAACCCCGGAAACCATCAAGAAGCTGATCGGCCAGGGTCATAAGGTCACTGTGCAAAGCGGCGCCGGCATTAACGCCAGCGTTGTCGACAGTGCTTATGAAGCGGCAGGCGCAACAATTGGCAGCGCCAACGACGCGTTTGGTGCCGAGCTGATTCTCAAGGTGGTCGCCCCCAGCGACAGCGAGCTGACGCTGATTAAAAGCGGCACCGTTGTGGTCGGCATGCTCAACCCGTTCAGCAATGAAACCATTGCCAAGCTGGCCGAGTGCGGCATTACCGCGTTCGCGCTGGAAGCGGCTCCGCGCACCTCCCGCGCTCAAAGCCTGGATGTGCTGTCCTCCCAAGCGAACATCGCCGGCTATAAAGCCGTGTTGCTGGCCGCTCACCACTACCCGCGCTTCATGCCGATGCTGATGACGGCTGCGGGCACCGTGAAAGCGGCGCGCGTGCTGATTCTGGGCGCCGGCGTTGCAGGTTTGCAGGCGATCGCCACGGCGAAACGCCTGGGGGCAGTGATCGAAGCGTCCGACGTGCGCCCTGCAGTTAAAGAGCAGATCGAATCCCTCGGCGCCAAGTTCGTCGACGTACCGTATGAAACCGATGAAGAGCGCGAATGCGCTGTCGGTGTCGGCGGTTACGCCCGGCCAATGCCCGCCAGCTGGATGCAGCGTCAGGCCCTGGCCGTGCACGAACGCGCCAAGCAGGCTGACATCGTCATTACCACCGCACTGATCCCGGGCCGCAAGGCGCCGACGCTGTTGAGCGCGGAAACCGTGGCGCAGATGAAGCCAGGCTCGGTGCTCATCGACCTCGCCGCAGCCCAGGGCGGCAACTGCCCGCTCACCGTGGCCGACCAGGTCGTGGTCGAGAATGGCGTGACCATTTGCGGCCCGACCAATCTGGCGGGCGCGGTCGCGGCAGACGCTTCGGCCCTGTACGCACGCAACCTGCTGGACTTCCTGAAGCTGGTCTTCAACAAAGAAGGCCAGTTCGAGATCAACCTCGAAGACGACATCGTCGCCGCGTGCCTGATGTGCCGCGACGGCCAAGTCATCCGCAAAAACGCCTAAGCAGGGATTCAGACGATGGAAGAGCTTATCTCCCCCGGTATCTACAACCTGATCATCTTCGTGCTGGCGATTTATGTCGGTTATCACGTGGTCTGGAACGTAACGCCCGCATTGCACACCCCCCTGATGGCAGTCACCAACGCCATCTCGGCGATTGTCATCGTCGGCGCCATGCTGGCCGCCGCGTTGACCGTGACGCCACTGGGCAAAACCATGGGCACCCTCGCCGTGGCGCTGGCCGCGGTAAACGTGTTCGGTGGTTTCCTGGTCACCCGCAGAATGCTTGAGATGTTCAAGAAAAAAGCCCCGAAAGTAAAAGAAGAGGCGCCCAAGTAATGAGCATGAACCTCGTAACGACGCTGTACTTGATTGCGTCCATCTGCTTCATCCAGGCGCTCAAAGGCCTGTCGCACCCGACCACGTCGCGACGTGGCAACCTGTTCGGCATGCTCGGCATGGGCCTGGCGATTCTCACTACCGTAGGCCTCATCTATAAGCTGGGCGCTGAGCTGGCCACCGCCGGCATCGGTTATGTCATCGTCGGATTGCTGGTCGGCGGCACCGCCGGGTCGATCATGGCCAAGCGCGTTGAAATGACCAAGATGCCGGAACTGGTCGCTTTCATGCACAGCATGATCGGTATGGCTGCGGTGTTTATTGCGATCGCGGCGGTCGTTGAGCCGCAATCGTTGGGCATCGTCAAACAGCTCGGTGATGCGATTCCGGCGGGCAACCGTCTGGAACTGTTCCTGGGTGCGGCCATCGGTGCAATCACCTTCTCCGGCTCTGTGATCGCTTTCGGAAAGCTGTCGGGCAAGTACAAGTTTCGCCTGTTTCAGGGCGCACCGGTACAGTTCGGTGGCCAGCACAAGCTGAACCTGTTGCTGGGCCTGGCCACTCTGGCGCTGGGCATCACCTTCATGCTGACCGGCAACCTCAGTGCCTTCGCGTTGATGCTGGCCCTGGCCTTCGTCCTGGGTGTGCTGATCATCATCCCGATCGGCGGGGCCGACATGCCGGTAGTGGTGTCGATGCTTAACAGCTACTCCGGCTGGGCAGCCGCGGGGATCGGCTTCTCGCTGAACAACTCGATGCTGATCATCGCCGGTTCGCTGGTGGGTTCGTCCGGTGCGATCCTCTCGTACATCATGTGCAAGGCGATGAACCGCTCCTTCTTTAATGTACTGCTCGGTGGTTTCGGCAATACGGCAGACGCGGCTGGCCCGGCCGGTTCGAAAGAAGCCCGCCCGGTTAAATCCGGTTCGGCTGACGACGCGACCTTCCTGCTGACCAACGCCGACACCGTGATCATCGTTCCGGGTTACGGCCTGGCGGTCGCTCGGGCGCAACATGCGCTTAAAGAGTTGACCGAGAAGCTGACCCATCGCGGTGTGACCGTGAAGTACGCGATCCACCCGGTTGCCGGTCGCATGCCTGGCCACATGAACGTGCTGCTGGCCGAGGCCGAAGTGCCTTACGACCAGGTGTTCGAGATGGAAGACATCAACTCCGAGTTCGGTCAGGCCGACGTGGTGCTGGTGCTCGGCGCCAACGACGTGGTCAACCCGGCCGCGAAGAACGACCCGAAATCGCCGATTGCCGGTATGCCGATTCTCGAAGCGTTCAAGGCCAAGACCATCATCGTCAACAAGCGTTCGATGGCCAGCGGTTATGCCGGCCTGGACAACGAACTGTTCTACCTCGACAAAACCATGATGGTCTTCGGCGACGCCAAGAAAGTCATCGAAGACATGGTCAAAGCTGTCGAGTAAAACCTGCTCCAACGCAATACCCAAAACCTCAGCCTTTAGTAGGCTGGGGTTTTTTTATTCCCCGTGAAACCCGACCAAAGGCTCTAAATCAGGCCTCTGCATTCGACCATGGTAGCGGGACGGATTTTTTTCAAATCACTAGACTGCACACCTTGCTTCCGTTGCCCGAGATAACCATCCATGTACCGTGATCGTATTCGCTTGCCTTCGTTGTTGGAAAAGGTGATGAGCGCCGCTGACGCTGCCGCTCTGATTCAGGACGGCATGACCGTCGGCATGAGTGGTTTCACTCGCGCTGGCGAAGCCAAAGCCGTCCCCCACGCATTGGCCGAGCGCGCCAAAATCACCCCGCTGAAAATCACGTTGATGACCGGCGCCAGTCTGGGCAATGACCTCGATAAACAGCTCACCGAAGCCGGCGTCCTGTCGCGACGCATGCCATTCCAGGTTGATAGCACTTTGCGCAAGGCGATTAACGCCGGCGAAGTGATGTTCATTGACCAGCATCTCTCGGAAACCGTGGAGCAATTGCGCAACCAGCAACTCACGCTGCCGGACATCGCCGTGATTGAGGCCGTGGCGATCACCGAGCAGGGCCATATCGTGCCGACCACCTCGGTTGGCAACTCAGCCAGCTTCGCGATTTTCGCCAAACAGGTGATCGTCGAGATCAACCTCGCGCACAACCCGAATCTCGAAGGTCTACACGACATCTATATCCCGACCTATCGCCCGACTCGCACGCCGATTCCGCTGGTAAAGGTTGACGATCGCATTGGCAGCACCGCCATCCCCATCCCGCCGGAAAAGATTGTCGCGATCGTGATCACCAACCAGTCCGACTCGCCCTCCACTGTCCTGCCGCCGGACGTCGACACCCAAGCCATTGCCGATCACCTGATCGACTTCTTCAAGCAAGAAGTGGCTGCCGGGCGCATGACCAACAAGCTCGGCCCGTTGCAGGCCGGGATCGGCACCATCGCCAACTCGGTAATGTGCGGCCTGATCGACTCGCCATTCGAAGACCTGACCATGTATTCCGAGGTGCTGCAGGACTCGACCTTCGACCTGATCGACGCCGGCAAGCTGAGTTTTGCGTCAGGTAGCTCGATCACCCTGTCGAGCCGGCGCAACGCCGACGTCTTTGGCAACCTCGAGCGCTATAAGGACAAACTGGTCCTGCGGCCACAGGAAATCTCGAACCACCCGGAAGTCGTGCGGCGCCTGGGCATCATCGGCATCAACACCGCTCTGGAGTTCGACCTGTACGGCAACGTCAACTCTACCCATGTCTGCGGCACACGCATGATGAATGGCATCGGCGGTTCCGGGGACTTTGCGCGCAACGCGCACCTGGCAATCTTCGTGACCAAATCCATCGCCAAGGGTGGCGCGATCTCCAGCGTGGTGCCGATGGTCAGCCACGTCGACCATACCGAGCATGACGTCGACATCCTGGTGACGGAGATTGGCCTGGCCGACCTGCGTGGCCTGGCACCACGGGAGCGAGCACGGGTGATCATCGACAACTGTGTGCACCCGGACTATCGCCAGGCGCTGGATGACTACTTTACGTCGGCCTGCGCATTGGGCGGGCACACCCCGCATATCCTGCGCGATGCCCTGCGCTGGCACATCAACCTGGAAGAAACCGGACGAATGCTGGCGGTCTGATTCAGCAAAAAAACAGCTGACGCAAACACAGTTGCGTCAGCTGGCCTTGGCCACACTAGATTCTGTTTAAAACTGTACTGCTGTACTGGTCATTTCCTACCGTATTTGCCTACCCATTCAAGCGAAAACATCAAAATCGCACCAATATAGTGCTGACAGGTACAGTTGCCTCAATTTCGACCAGTACACCCCCTATTAACAGTTAACTGGTCCCTCACAATACAGGTGAACTGTATCTACAGAGACTAGCCAAACGAGAGGATCATTGGCATCAGTTAAACCACTACCTAATCCCGCCACAAGCGGAAGGATGTCAACCATGGAACGTACACTCAGTTCCGAACTGTTCTTCGAAGATACCGCTGCAAAAACCCAGGCTTCCATGCCTCTTCGCGTTATTGCCAACCTGATGCTGTGGCAGCGCCGCATCTCCAGCCGCCATCAACTGGCTCGTCTGGATTCGCGTCTGCTGGCTGATGCCGGGATTAGCGAAGCACAACGCTACGAAGAGCTGAGCAAGCCGTTCTGGCGCTAAGTTAGCGTCGCTGGCTCTGACCCACCGGGTCCACCGCCAGCACTCCAAATTGAAAAAACAAAGCCCGTCGTGGGAAACCACGACGGGCTTTGTCGTTTTCGGCCCTGGTCGGCGGCAGTACAAAAGGGTTAGCCGACAATGAGTACAGTTTGAATATTTATAATATTGCACCAGTACAATTTTACGACAGTGTATCTGTAGGCCCAGTGTCGCTGCGCTCAACATGAAGTCCTGACTCTCCGGCAAAAGGACTTCGCGCCATGGATAACTTACTGAATGTTTCTGCCCCCGCCCTTCTAAAGAAGACTCGACTCCACAGACTTAAACGATTGCTGAAGTCGCTCGCCGCCGCCCTTGAGAGAGCCAGAACCCGGCGTTTGCTGGGCCAGCTCAATGATCAGCAACTCTCGGACCTGGGCATCAGCCACGCGGATCGGCTCAACGAATTGGATAAACCGTTCTGGCGCTAGGCCGCTGCTTTAACAGAAGGGACTGTTCGAACCGATAAAAGCAGGCCTAATATCAAGCCAGAACGTGGCGAGCGCTGTTCGACAGGCGTCTGACTCAACAGCTACCTCAACACCTCTCAATCGGTTATCCAAAGGAGTTACACCATGTCCCGTCTTCGTCTGCTCAGCGCTGCAGCCCTGCTTGCCGTGGCTGCCAATTCCCACGCGACCAGCTTTATCGTGACCACGGATGCCGTCGTAGGCGCACTTAAGTCCAGTTCCGATGCAACCTCCGATGTCACTTCCTCCTTTCGCGATGACAAGATCGTGCGCGCTGCCCGTGACGACGCCGCCAGCTTCGTCGCCAGCGAAGGCGCCATTCGTGGCGTGAAACTGGAAAGCGCACTTGACCACATCCGCCACCAGGCTCCTCAGCTGAACGCCACTGATGCACAGCTGGCACAGGCCATCCTGACGATCTAAGCAACGCTGTCACATGGGACACGCCTGTCGTGTCCCAATGTTTCGGCACTGGCTCTAGCCCGGGGATTGCGCTAGCCTTTGGACTCGCTTTCGACAAACGAGTCTCATGCGTCTTCTTTCAAAGCAGCTTTTCATTTCAGTATTTCTCGCGGCCTGCTGGTCGGCCCCGACCTATGCCTTCGACGCGTTCAACTTGTCGACCCAAGGCATCGTCGTCACGGGTTACGCCACCAGCATGGTGACCGCCGCCCCCTTCGACCGTAAGCTGCTGATCGCCGCACACGATGACGCTGCGGCGTTCATTGCCAGTGACGGCCAACTACGCGGAGCGCAACTGGAATCCGCGTTGATTTACTTGCGCCGCAGCCAGCCAAAACTTCATGCAAGCGACCTTGAACTGGCGCAGGCAATTCTCGTCCAATAGTTATCCTTTGTCCTTGCGGAGTCGTTCCATGCGTAGCCCTCTGATTGCTGTTGCCCTTGGCCTGCTTTTATTGGCCGATGTGACCCAGGCGCACACCTTGGTTGCCACCAGCAACATCCTCATCAATGCCACCCAACGCACACTTGATTTCACTTCCGATACCACGACGTCCATCCGCGACTCGAAAATTATTCGCGAAGCCCACGATGATGCCGCGAGTTTCGTCGCCAGCGATGGGGATATTCGTGGTGCGCATCTGGAGGCCGCCTTCAGTACATTGCGCACCCGTGTGCCGGAAGCCCGGGACGCCAGTGATCAGGTGCTCGCCGAAGCCATCCTCGCACTGTGAGGTCGCCAAACGCCTGGCTGCTGGCCGGGCTGATGTTGCTGCTGTGCAACACGGCCCAGGCTGGCTTGCAATTACGACTCAAGACCGAGGGTCTGAGCCCCGAACAACAGCAAGCCAGTCAGGCGTTGCTCGATGAAGCCATGCAGGCCTTGCCGCCACGTTTTATCGAAAAACTGGACCGGCGCATTGATGTTGGCTGGACCGACGACATGCCGAGCAATGCCTATGGCCAGGCTTCGCTGGTGTCCGAACTCGACCTGAACCGCAACCTGCTCGCCAGCCTCACGGACGGCAGCGCTGCCACCAAGAAAACCTATCGCCCCCACGTCACCGTCCGCCGCGAAATGCTCGCAACGGTGTTGCATGAACTCACCCATATTTACGACCGTTCGCGCCTGTGGCCGGACGCGGAACGTACGCTGATCCAGCGCTGTACCCGGCGCAACAACAGTTCCGGCCTGATCGGCATCCCGGATGAATGCCGTGGTCAATCCGACCGCCGCTTTACCCTGAGCGATGATCCGCGCTTGCTCGACCTGGCCGGTTGGCCGCAATACGTCGGTCGCCGTGGCGAGCGCGAGCAGCACAACCGGCAGATCGCCCGCAGCCCCGACATCTACGAAACGAGCAGTCCCAAAGAGTTTGTCGCGGTCAACATGGAGTATTTCCTCCTCGACCCGAGCTATGCCTGCCGTCGCCCCGCGCTGTATCGCTACTACAAAGAACATTTCGGCTGGGCTCCCGCCGCCAAGGACCCGTGCAGCAAATCCTTTGCCTTCCTCAATGCCGGCAACGACTTTGCTAAACAACCGCTGGGCCAAGTCGATCCGGAACGGGTGTACGCCGTCGACTATCTGCTGGCCGAAGCCAACCAGAACTGGGTCAGTCGCTGGGGGCACAGCATGTTGCGCCTGGTGATCTGCGCGCCGGGTCGGCCTCGCGGGCCAGATTGCCGACTGGATCTCGACCAGCACCTGGTCTTGTCCTACCGCGCCTTCGTCGGCGACGTGCAGCTCTCGAGCTGGGATGGGCTGGTGGGTAAATACCCCTCGCGCCTGTTTGTACTGCCGTTGGCCCAAGTGATCGACGAATACACCAAGACTGAACTGCGCAGCCTGGCCTCGGTACCGCTGAACCTGACGCGCAACGAAATTGAAGACGTGGTGGAACACGCCGCCGAGATGCATTGGAGTTACGACGGCAATTATTATTTCCTCTCCAACAACTGCGCGGTGGAAGGCTTGAAGTTGCTGCGCAGCGGCAGCAACAACGCGAAACTGGTCGGGCTCGACAGCATCATGCCCAACGGCTTGCTGGAAGTGATGAAGGGCCGCGGACTGGCGAATACCAGCGTGCTGGATGACCCACGCGAAGCGTTGCGCCTGGGTTACCGCTTCGACTCCTTCCGTGATCGTTACCAAGCGATGTTCGAAGTGCTGAAAAAGCACTTGCCGATCAAGCAGGAAAAAGTCGAAGACTGGCTGGCATTAAAAGCTGACGAGCGCCGGCAATGGTTTGAGCAGGCTGACTTGCGCACCAGCGCGGCATTGCTGTTGCTGGAGCAGGCAAGCTTCCGTCAACAACTGGTGCTGGCCCAAGATGAAGTGAAGCAGCGTTATCTGGGCGCACGGGAATTGAAGAACGGCGGTATGGACAAGGCAAACGCGACCTTGCAGCAAATTCTCGCTAATAGCGGCTTCCTCAGTCGTCCCGCAGAGCTGCTCGGCACCGGCGGTTACGGATTGCCTCAACCGAATGAATGGCAGCGCCTGGAATCGGAAAGCAACCTGCGGCAGAAGCAGCTTCAGCTGCTGACCGGCGATCTGGACAAGGAAGTCAGAGCGCTGCTCGAACCAGGCCGGGCAGCGGAGATGGCCGCCAATGAAGCCAACCTGAAACTGGTTGGCGAACATTTGCGCAAATTGCATAAAGCAGCAGGCGGGCTGGAGTTGCCATAAGCAAGAAGGCGTCGTGGATGATCCATGACGCCTTCTTTTTGCCTGCACGTTAAATCAAAGCACCCCTTCCAGAATTTCATAGACGATCCCGGTGCCCACGGCGATCAGCACAATGTCGCCCCCTGCACGGCGCCATTCGTAGCCCGGGTAATGCGGCAGCCGCCCCAAGGCACGATTATCCAGACGCTCACCGTAATAGCCGTGAGGCAATGGTCGACCACGCACCAGATGAACACCTGGAGGAGGTGGTGCCCCGCGTACAAAATAGCCGTGGTTATCGTGAATAGTCTGGCGCACCGGGCCGAAGTCCCGTGGCGGAGGCCCGCCGCGATGATTGTCCTGCGGGCCACGGTGGTCATCGCCATGGTTGTCACCACGGTTATCGTAATGGCCCTGCGGCGGGCCGCCGCGGTCGTGATCGTCGCGCTGATCGGCGTTCGCATGCAGCAGCGGCGTGGCACTGAGCATCAGCACGCCCAGGCTGGCAATCAGACGTTTCGGCATTTTCATCAGGTCTTTCCTCACTGCACACACAGCAAAAAGGGCTTCAGAACGTAGTCCTGAAGCCCTCGGTCTTGCTGTTTAGTCTGTGCCGCGAGGCTCTAATTCCTCTGTATCAGGAACTTTACCTTCAGCTGACGCGGGCCTTACGCACGCCTTCAGCCAACGCCGAGCAAAGGCTCAGCACGCCATCAACCGCCTGCGCCGGCGTTGAGGCGTTGGCGATGTGATCGATCAATGCCGAACCCACCACCACACCATCGGCCAGACGCGCGATGGACGCCGCTTGCTCCGGTGTACGAATGCCGAAACCGATACTGATCGGCAGGTCGGTGTGGCGACGCAGACGAGCAACCGCTTCTTCAACGTGTTCCAGCGTCGCCGCGCCCGCCCCGGTCACACCGGCAACCGACACGTAGTAGACGAAGCCAGAGCTGCCGTTCAGAACGGTCGGCAGGCGCACATCGTCGGTTGTCGGCGTGGTCAGGCGGATGAAATCCAGTCCGGCGGCCTGCGCCGGCTCGCACAGCTCACCGTTATGCTCCGGCGGCAGGTCGACCACGATCAAACCATCAACACCGGCCTCCTTGGCGTCGGCGATGAAGCGCGGCACGCCGTACATGTGGATCGGGTTGAAATACCCCATCAGCACCAGCGGCGTCTCGGTATTGCCTTCACGGAACTCGCGAACCATTTGCAGGGTTTTCGCCAGGTTCTGCTTGGCGCCAAGGGCGCGGATGTTGGCCAACTGGATGGCCGGGCCATCGGCCATTGGATCGGTGAAAGGCATGCCCAACTCGATCACATCGGCACCCGCACCGGGCAAGCCTTTGAGGATCGCCAGGGACGTGTCATAGCTCGGGTCGCCAGCGGTGACGAAGGTCACCAGGGCGGCGCGATTCTGTTCCTTGAGTTCGGCAAAGCGCGTTTGCAGGCGGCTCATCAGTGTTTCTCCTGCTTCGATTGTTCCATGTGGTGCATCACGGTTTGCATGTCTTTGTCGCCACGACCGGACAGGTTGACCACCATCAGGTGATCTTTGGGCAGGGTCGGTGCACGCTTGAACACTTCGGCCAAGGCGTGGGCGCTTTCCAGTGCAGGAATAATCCCTTCCAGGCGGCAGCATTTGTGGAACGCATCGAGGGCTTCGTCGTCGGTCACCGAGGTGTACTGAACGCGGCCGATGTCATGCAACCAAGCGTGTTCCGGGCCGATGCCTGGATAGTCGAGGCCGGCCGAGATCGAATGGGCGTCGATGATCTGGCCATCGTCGTCCTGCAACAGGAAAGTACGGTTGCCGTGCAGCACACCCGGAACACCGCCGTTCAGGCTGGCGGCATGCTTACCGGTTTCAATGCCGTAACCGGCGGCTTCCACGCCAATGATTTCGACGCTTTTGTCATCGAGGAACGGGTGAAACAGGCCCATGGCGTTGGAACCGCCACCGATGCACGCCACCAGGCTGTCCGGCAGACGACCTTCCTGGGCTTGCAGTTGAGTACGGGTTTCTTTGCCGATAACAGACTGGAAGTCGCGAACCATCGCTGGATAAGGGTGCGGACCGGCCACGGTGCCGATGAGGTAGAAGGTGCTGTCGACGTTGGTCACCCAGTCACGCAACGCTTCGTTCATCGCGTCTTTCAGGGTGCCAGTCCCGGCGACCACCGGGATCACTTCGGCGCCCAGCAGTTTCATGCGGAACACGTTGGCCTGCTGACGTTCGATGTCGGTGGTGCCCATGTAGATCACGCAATCCAGGCCGAAACGTGCAGCCACGGTCGCCGTCGCCACGCCGTGCATGCCGGCGCCGGTCTCGGCAATGATGCGTTTCTTGCCCATGCGCCGCGCCAGCAGGATCTGGCCGATGCAGTTGTTGATCTTGTGCGCGCCGGTGTGGTTCAGCTCTTCGCGTTTCAGATAAATCTTTGCGCCGCCGCAGAATTCGGTCAGGCGTTCGGCGTAGTACAGCGGGCTTGGACGTCCGACGTAGTCCCGTTGGAAGTAGGCCAATTCTTCTTTGAATGCTGGATCTTCCTTGGCCAATTCGTATTCACGGGCCAGGTCGAGCACCAACGGCATCAAGGTTTCAGCGACGTAACGGCCGCCGAACGAGCCAAACAGGCCGTTGGCGTCGGGGCCGCTGCGCAGATTAGTCTGGGTCATGGGTCGCTCCAGTGGGATTCGTGAGATGACAATGATGGTCACTCTACCCCTGACGTCCCAGCCTGAAAACCGATAAGATCGCCACAACCTGTCAGGAAAACTCACAGATCCCATGAGCCACGACCTTCCCCCGCTTAACGCCCTTCGCGCCTTTGAAGCCACGGCACGGCTGAACAGCGTCAGTCAGGCTGCCGAACAGCTGCACGTCACTCATGGCGCGGTCAGCCGACAACTCAAGGTGCTCGAAGAACACCTCGGTGTGAGCCTGTTCATCAAGGATGGACGCGGCCTGAAACTCACAGATGCCGGCGTGCGTTTGCGCGATGCCAGCGGTGAGGCCTTTGAACGTCTACGCACGGTTTGCGCAGAGCTGACCCAAAGCACCGCTGACGCTCCATTTGTTTTGGGTTGCTCGGGCAGTTTGTTGGCGCGCTGGTTTATTCCACGCCTGGGACGACTGAATGCGGACTTGCCCGACCTGCGCCTGCACCTGTCGGCCGGGGAAGGCGATCTCGATCCGCGACGGCCGGGGCTCGATGCCCTGCTGGTGTTTGCCGAGCCGCCATGGCCGGCGGACATGCAAGTCTATGAGTTGGCCAGCGAACGAATTGGCCCGGTAATGAGTCCGCGTTTCGCGGGTTATGAAAGGCTGCAAGCTGCGCAGGCCACAGCGTTATTGAACGAACCCTTGCTGCACACCACCTCGCGCCCACAGGCTTGGCCGAGCTGGGCACAGCAAAGTGGCCTCGACGCCAAGGCGTTGAAGTACGGTCAAAGTTTCGAGCATTTGTATTATTTGCTGGAAGCAGCCGTAGCGGGGCTGGGGGTGGCGATTGCGCCTGAGCCGCTGGTGGCTGAGGACTTGAAGGCCGGTCGCCTGGTTGCGCCCTGGGGATTCAGTGAAACCCCGGCGCAACTGGCCTTGTGGCTACCCAAGCGCGCCGCGGACGGGCGCGCTCGACAGTTGGCGCAGTGGCTCAAGGCCGAGCTGCACCAAACCGATCAGTCGCCGCGCTTGAACAGCAGATAAGCCGCAAGCAGACCCAGTGCGCCGACAGCGACGCCCGCAGTAGTCCAAGGGTGTTCCTGGGCGTAGTCCCGAGTGGCAATCCCGGTTTCGCGGGTTTTGACTTTGACTTCTTCATACGCATCGCTGAGCAGATGGCGCGAATGTTTCAGCGCGTTCTCGGCGTTGCCTTTCAGCGCTTTGAGGGTTTTACGCGACTCGTCCGAGGCGTCGTCTTTCAGATTTTCCAAAGATTTCAGCAGACTCTCGATCTCGGCTTCCATGCTTTGCAATGAGGCTTTACGTAAAGAGGTGTTGGCCATGGTGGCTCTCCTTCATTGATGATGAGTAGCGTGTGTTGGTTGGGACTTCAAGGGTTCGAGAAAGTGCAGTAAATCTGAACTTCTGCATGGTATTAGCCGACAGAAGTAATACGAAAAATCACTGCTAGGCTGTATTTCACACCCAAGGAGAACGCCATGACTGACCATCACACCTACAAGAAAGTCGAATTGGTTGGCTCGTCCACCAGCAGCATTGAGGACGCCATCAATAACGCGCTGGCCGAAGCCAATAAGAGCATCAAGCACCTGGAATGGTTTGAAGTGACCGAAACCCGCGGGCACATCAAGGATGGCAAGGCCGCTCACTTTCAGGTGACGCTCAAAGTCGGGTTCCGGATTGCCAGCAGCTGAGTTTGAGCTAGTCTCCTGAACTTGCGCGCTGGCCGAGTGCCATAGGGAAATGGCAAAGCGCTACATGAGTGCCTCCGGCTGATGGCTGGATGCTCCCTTTGATCCGACCAGGGAATGCGACAGATGAAGTATTTTATTTTAGCGGTAGGTTTGTTGAGCCTTGCAGGAACAGCCTTTGCTGACGGCAAATCGTGCGAAGAGCTGAAAGCCGAAATCGCAGCAAAACTGGATGCCAAGGGCGTTGCCGGCTATTCACTGGAAATCGTCGATAAAGGCGCTGAGGCCGGCGGAACAGTCGTCGGTACTTGTGAAAAGGGCACCAAGGCAATCGTCTACAAGAAAGACTGATGTCCCTTACAAATCAAAAAGCCGACGCAATGCGTCGGCTTTTTTGTGTGGCGGCGGCAGCGCCTCAGCCCTTCATGACCTGCGCCAGCAGCTCATAGGAGTGCACCCGATCCGCATGTTCGTAAAGGTCGCAGGTGAAAATCAGCTCGTCCGCCTGAGTCTGCTCGATCAGCACTTCAAGCTTGGCGCGGATCTTCTGCGGGCTGCCCACCATCGCCAGCCCGAGGAAATCGCCGACGGCTTCTTTCTCATGTGGCAGCCACAGGCCATCCATGGTTTTCACCGGCGGACGCTGCACCAGGCTTTGGCCACGCATCAACGCCAGGATGCGCTGATAGACCGATGTCGCCAGGTAATCCGCCTGTTCGTCCGTGTCAGCGGCGACCAGCGGCACACCGAGCATCACATATGGCTTATCCAGCACCGCCGAAGGCTTGAAGTGATTACGGTAGACGCGAATCGCCTCGTGCATGAAGCGCGGTGCGAAATGCGAGGCGAAGGCGTAGGGCAAACCGCGCTCACCGGCCAATTGTGCACTGAACAGGCTGGAGCCCAGCAACCAGACAGGGACATTGGTGCCGGTGCCCGGCATGGCGATGATTCGTTGGTCAGGCGTGCGTGGGCCGAGATATCGCATCAGCTCCGTAACATCTTCCGGAAACTCGTCGGCGCTGCCGGAACGCTCGCGACGCAGGGCGCGTGCGGTCATTTGATCGGAACCGGGGGCGCGCCCCAAACCCAGATCTATCCGGCCTGGATACAGGCTTTCGAGTGTGCCGAATTGCTCCGCGATCACCAGCGGCGCGTGGTTGGGCAGCATCACGCCGCCGGAGCCGACACGAATGGTCGACGTGCCACCGGCCAGGTAGCCGAGCAATACCGAGGTGGCCGAACTGGCGATGCCGTCCATGTTGTGGTGTTCGGCGACCCAGAAGCGGGTATAGCCTAATTTTTCGACATGCTGCGCCAGGTCCAGGGAATTACGCAGCGACTGGGCCGCGCTGCCGTTCTCGCGCACGGGCACCAGATCAAGGGTCGAAAACTTGATATCGGACAGTCGTTTCATAAGCCTGCTTCTCCAATGGTGGGCGCAGGTTTTTCTTGCGAACGAAAACCTGCCGAATCTATAAGCGTGCTTCATGCAATGAGGGCATATACCCGAGATTCAATAGCCAGGCCAAAAAATCCTACGAAAGCAGTAGGACTTTATGAGATGAGGTGAACTTTGCACAACCGTCTACCCTCAGAACCCTAGCAACCGAAAACCACGAAGGTGCGACGCTCGCACCGGATCTTGAGGAGGCAGACATGGCTATTACGAAGAAAGCATCGGCTCATTGGGAAGGCGATCTGAAAACCGGCATCGGCTCGATCTCTACTGAAACCGGTGTACTCAGAGAAGCGCCCTACGGCTTCAAGGCTCGTTTCGAAGGCGGCAAAGGCACCAATCCGGAAGAGCTGATCGGCGCGGCGCATGCGGGATGTTTCTCGATGGCGTTTTCGATGATCCTGGGTGATGCCGGGCTCAAGGCTGACAGCATCGATACCAATGCTGAAGTGACCCTGGATCAAGTCGACGGTGGTTTTGCGATCACTGCGGTGAAATTGATCCTCAAGGCGAAAATCCCCGGGGCGACTCAGGCGCAGTTCGAGGAGCTGAGCAACAAGGCCAAAGAAGGCTGCCCGGTGTCCAAAGTGCTGAATGCGAAAATCATCCTGGATGCGACGTTGGTCAGCTGATGATCAGGCGCTGAATGTACTGACGCCTTCGCGACCCGACCCGCTCGCGAAGGCGAACTTGTAAACAACACAATTCCAACGATAAAGCTGCGCTTTGTGAGCGGTGTCAGAACTCGCTTTGCAAAACTGTGGTCGAATAAATGACAGCCGCTCAAGCGCAAAAACTGCGCGCGGCCTCAAGGGAGCTTCAACCATGAAACGTTTTGCCTTGGCGATTATCGGTTGCACGCTGGCCACTTCGGCCCTGGCGGCACCGAAATCCTGTGAAGAACTCAAGGCCGAGATCGAGGCCAAGATCCAGGCCAATAACGTCTCGTCCTACACCCTGGAAATCGTCACCAATGACGAAGTCCACGATCAGAACATGGTCGTCGGCAGCTGCGAAAACGGCACAAAGAAAATCATCTACCAGAAAAACGACCGCTGATTCACCTCACGGGACGCAATAGGTCTGCCGATCTTCAGCGACGATCTCCCGCTTTGCATTGAACAATCGGGCGCTTGGGGTGAAGGCGATCGAACGGCCTTCCAGCACATAACGCTGGCCGGCTTCGAAATGATCGTAGTTGACGGTCAGGTAGCACAGCCGTTCCGTGGGGGTGTTCATCATGTTCATGCCCCCACCACCGGGCACCTCAAAGTCGAACCTGACGACCAGCTCATGGCTGCCGGGCGTCACCTGGAAAAAACGCCCGTCACGCAATCGCTGTTTGTCCAGTCGCTCTGCCATCAGCAACCTGTCGTTGGGGAATGGCGTCGAGAAGTCGATCCAGGCCATCTGCGGATTTACCGCCGGTAACGGACTCTGGCAGCCGGCAACCACGCCTGCCGCGAGCAACAGCATCAATCTGCGCATGATGAATGTCCCAAAGGATGGTCATTCAGCATAGCGCCGATCAGCTGCTTTGGCAGCCAGCCGGCGTGCCTTGGCCAATCACTTTTCGTTGCTGGTCATAGAGCTTTGCCCACGGCCGGAAGCCGATATTCCCCGCTTGCAGCTGATATCGCTCACCGGCATTGAAGTCGTTGAATTTCACGTTTAACTGGCAGTCACGCCACAGCGGCTCGGCGTCGGGGCCGATGTTGGTGGGCTGGACCGCAAACTGGTAGCGCACCGTCAGCTCATGACGGCCCGGATGCACCTCGAAATATCGCTTGTCGGTAGAGGCTTTGTCATCGACTTCCAGCGCTTGCAGGGCGGTGTCTTCTTGCTGTGAGTCCAGTTCGATCCATGCTTGCGACGGATCATGGTGAGGTAAACCGAAACCAGCACAGCCGGTCAGCATCAACAAGCCTCCCGTCAGCATCAATTTGCGCATAGCGGAGCTCCAGTCGGGCGGGATAGTCTTGCGGGCAGACTCTCCAGGGATGATTTTATTTTGATCAGGCCGCTTCCAAGCCTTGGGTTACTTGATCGCGTTTTGCGGATTTTGTTTCCGGGTATGTTGCTTTTATTCCTCAGCGGCTGCGCCAGCGTCAGCTATTACAGCCAGTTGGCCAGCGGTCAGCTGCAATTGCTGCGGGCCAGGGAGCCGGTGGCCCAGGTGCTTGCCGATCCGTCTCGCGATCCGATGCTGCGTGCGCACCTGACCCAGTCGCAAAAGGCCCGGACATTCGCCAGCCAACAGCTGCATCTGCCGGATAACCAGAGCTACCGTCTGTACGCCGACATTGGCCGGCCGTTCGTGGTCTGGAACGTCTTTGCCACGCCGGAATTTTCCCTGACAGCACAAAACCATTGCTTCCCTATCGCCGGTTGCGTCGCCTATCGCGGTTACTACAGCCAGAGTGCTGCCCGCGGCGAAGCGGCCTTGCAACGCCTGAAAGGTATGGACGTGTCCATTGGCGGCGTCGAGGCCTATTCGACGCTCGGCTGGTTCAACGATCCGATTCTCAGCTCAATGATGGGTTGGGGCGACGAGCGGCTGGCAACGCTGATCTTTCACGAGCTCGCGCACCAGCGCTTTTATGTGAAGGACGACACCGAGTTCAACGAGTCCTTCGCCACCTTCGTCGAGCAGGAAGGCACCCGGCAATGGCGGGCATCACGCGGTCTGGCAGCGGACAATGGCGCGCAGGCGCAGCATCGAGACCAATTTATTCAATTGGTTCTGGATACGCGCACGCGGCTTGAAAAGCTCTACGCCCTGCCACTGCCCGCCGACCAGATGCGCCAACGCAAAGCGGCAGAATTCGAACGTCTGCGCCATGACTATCGACAGCTGCGCGACAGCCAATGGGCCGGGGATAAACGCTATGACGCGTGGATCAAAGCGCCAATGAACAACGCCCGGTTGTTGCCATTTGGATTGTATGACCAATGGGTGCCGGCGTTTGCGGCGCTGTTCAGGCAGGAGGGTGGGGACTGGCTGAAGTTTTATGCCGCCGTCGAGCAGCTTGGTGCGTTGCCAGTGGTTGAGCGCAAGGTAGCGCTGAAGGCATTGACGGGGTCATAAAATCTGGTGGCTGGGCGGGCCTCTTCGCGGGCAAGCCTCGCTCCTACGGGGTCTATGTTGCTTTTGTAGGCGCGAGGCTTGCC
>NZ_JASCOM010000092.1:0-22476 GCF_029959925.1 Pseudomonas sp. PS02303 | reverse complement strand
CCCCAGCGGTTGCGACCAGCGCTAAAGGCGATATGGGCAAAAAAGCCCCGCCCCGGCAGGAATGCCGGGGCGGGGCGCTTTTCGTCAGCGAGACAGTCGAGAAGGGCAGGGCCCTTAACGGAACATCGCGCTGATCGATTCTTCATTGCTGATGCGGCGGACCGCCTCGGCAACGACCGGCGCGATATCCAGTTGACGGATACGCGTGCAGGCTTGAGCAGCAGCGGACAACGGGATGGTGTTAGTCACCACCAGTTCGTCCAGCATGGAATTTTCAATGTTTTCGATCGCCCGACCGGACAGCACAGGGTGTGTGCAGTAGGCGAAAACCTTGGCGGCGCCATGCTCTTTCAGGGCCTTGGCCGCGTGGCACAGAGTGCCGGCGGTATCGACCATGTCATCGACCAGAATACAGGTACGCCCTTCGACATCACCGATGATATGCATCACTTCAGAGTGATTGGCTTTCTCACGGCGTTTGTCGATGATCCCGAGATCCACGCCCAGGGATTTGGCAACAGCACGTGCACGCACGACGCCGCCAATGTCCGGGGACACGATCATCAGGTTTTCGAAGCGCTGATCTTCAATGTCATCCACCAGAACCGGGGAGCCGTAGATGTTATCTACCGGAATATCGAAGAAACCCTGGATTTGGTCAGCATGCAGATCAACCGTGAGAACACGGTCGATGCCGACTACGGTAAGCATGTCAGCAACGACTTTCGCGCTGATAGCCACACGTGCGGAACGCGGACGGCGATCCTGACGGGCATAACCAAAGTAAGGAATAACAGCAGTGATACGAGTAGCCGAGGAGCGGCGGAAGGCATCAGCCATCACTACCAGTTCCATCAGGTTATCGTTGGTCGGAGCGCAAGTCGGCTGAATAATGAAAACATCTTTACCGCGGACGTTTTCATTGATCTCGGCAGTAATTTCGCCGTCGGAGAACTTACCGACAGAGATGTCACCGAGAGGGATATGCAGCTGACGTACAACACGCCGAGCCAGATCGGGGTTAGCGTTCCCCGTAAAGACCATCATCTTGGACACGCGCAGTACCTGAAGGCTGAGGGTAACCTGGATGAGTATAGGAAAATGGCAGGGGCGGCTGGATTCGAACCAACGCATGGCAGGATCAAAACCTGCTGCCTTACCGCTTGGCGACGCCCCTGTATCTGTTGCAACGATTACCCAGTAATCGATTCCTTTAGAGCAGATTTTGCAGCTTGCGATGCAACATCGAAACGTTGCTTCCTTTTGCTACAAACCCTGTAAGGGTCTCTGTAAGAAGGGCCGAGACTTTATCAGCTTCAGCTTTGCTTGGGAAGCCCCCAAACACACAACTTCCAGTTCCGGTGAGTTTTGCTTCGGTAAATTTACCTAACAAATTCAATGCGTTACGTACATCTGGATAACGCCTTGCTACCACCGGTAAGCAGTCATTTCGACTGTTTCCCTTGGGAACGGGGCGCACTTTAATGGGAGAAGAGTTACGTGTCAACAACGGATCTGAAAAAATTTCTGCTGTACTTACAGATACTTGCGGCACAAGCACGAGATACCACGGTTCTTCGGGGTCTACAGGGGTGAGTTTCTCCCCTACGCCCTCGGCGAAAGCCGCGTGCCCACGCACGAAAACCGGGACGTCGGCGCCCAGTGTCAGGCCCAGCACGGCCAGTCGATCCTCATCCCAGCCCAGTTGCCAGAGATGATTGAGGCCGAGCAAAGTCGTCGCGGCATTTGAACTGCCGCCACCGATTCCACCGCCCATGGGCAGGATTTTTTCGATCCAGATATCGATGCCGAGCGAACAACCGGATTGCTCCTGAAGTTTTTTCGCGGCTTTGACGATCAGGTTGCTGTCGTGAGGAACGCCATCGAATTCGGTGTGCAACCGAATCACACCGTCGTCACGAACGGCAAACGTGATTTCATCGCCGTAATCGAGAAACTGAAAAATCGTCTGCAACTCGTGATAACCGTCTTCACGGCGGCCGAGAATGTGCAGCATCAGATTGAGTTTGGCCGGGGAGGGCAGCGTCAAGCGCGCAACGGTCATGTTCACTGCCCCAGTTTGCGTGGTTGCCATTCCTTGATCACCAGCGTGACATCAAGGTCGGTGCCGTGCAGTTTGATCCGCTCGGGCAGCCAGTAGCCGTTTTGCTCGGCGTAACTGAGGTATTCGACTTGCCAGCCGTCCTGCTCGAGATTGGCCAGCCGACTGTCGGCGTCCAGGGTCAGGCGACTTTTGCTGTCCGGGGCCGGAAGCCCGCGAACCCACCACGCCAGATTGGACACCGGCAGCTTCCAGCCGAGCTGTTCTTCAACCAGCGCTTCGGGGGTCGTGGCGTCATAACGGCCCTGATTGGCCACTTCCAGCGAGACTTTGCCCGGGCGGCCGGTCAAACGAGCCGCGCCGCGACCCAGCGGGCCAGAGAGGCGAATGTCGTAGTAATCCTGTCGCTGCAGCCAGAACAACGTGCCGCTGCCCGAGTCTTTTGGCGCACGAATACCGATCTTGCCGTTGATCTGCCAGCCATCAAGGCTGGTCAGCTGCTGTTTGTAATCGCGCCATTGGGCTGTGTTGCCTTGGCCCTGGACCGATTCGCGGGCGCCGAAGCCCGCGCAACCGGCGAGCAGGGCGATGAAACTGAAAACAATAAGGTGGCGCAAAAACATAATCTTAAAGAGTCTCTGATCCGGTCAGGCGCTTGATGGTGCTGCGCAGGATGGGGCTGTCGGGTTGTTCCTTGAGGAACTTGCTCCAGATTTGCCTGGCTTCCCGCTGTTTGCCATTGGCCCACAGGACTTCGCCCAGGTGGGCGGCAACTTCCTGATCGGGAAAGCGATCCAGGGCCTGACGCAGATAGCGCTCGGCTTCATCGAGATTGCCCAGGCGGAAGTGCACCCAGCCGAGGCTGTCGAGTACCGCCGGGTCTTCCGGGTTGATCTGGTGCGCTTGTTCGATCAGGGCCTTGGCTTCGGCGTAACGCGTCGTGCGGTCCGACAGGGTGTAGCCGAGGGCGTTCAACGCCATCGCATTGTCCGGGTCGCGCTTGATGATCAGGCGCAGGTCTTTTTCCATCTGCGCCAGGTCATTGCGTTTTTCCGCCTGCATGGCACGGGTGTAAAGCAGGTTCAAATCGTCCGGGTACTTCTGCAGCGCGGTTTGCAGAACCTTCCACGCCTTGTCGGGCTGATTGTTGGCAGACAAGGTCTCGGCTTCGATCAGGTACAACTGGATCGCGTAATCAGGTTGCTCGTCGCGTTCCGTAGCCAGACGGCTTTGGGCTTCGGCGGTCTTGCCGTTGTTGATCAGAATGTCGGTCTGGCGCAGTTGCGCAGGCAGATAGTCATTGCCGGGGCCGACCTGGGCGTACTCGATCAGTGCGCCTTGTGGGTCGTTGCGCTCTTCAGCTATACGACCGAGGTTCAGGTGCGCCGAATCGACGTGGCTTTCCCGGGCGACCAAGTCTTCCAGATAACCCTTGGCCTCGTCCCAGGCCTTGGCTTCCAGGCACACCAGCGCGAGGGAATAACGCAGTTCGTCGTCTTCCGGGTATTGCTGGACCAGGCTTGAGAACTCAACCTTGGCGTCGTCCATGCGGTCCTGTTCAACCAGCATGCGTGCATAGGTCAGGCGCAGGCGTTTGTCGTCCGGGTATTTCTTGATGCTTTTTTGCAGCAGTGGCAAGGCTTCATCGCCACGGTTGAGCACTTGCAACAGGCGCGCGCGCAGCAGGATCGGGGCAATTTCGCCGTCGTCCGGCGGATTGTCTTCAAGCAAGGTCAGCGCGCCTTTTGCGTCACCGTCCTGTTGCAACAGCAAAGCCTTGCCGAAAATCAACTGGTTGTTGTTCGGGTGGCGCTGCAATAAGCGGTCAAAACTTTTCATCAGGCCGTTGCGCGTGTCCTGGTCGGTATCGGCCGCGGACAGGGCAAGAAAGTCGAAATGCGTGTCGCCTTTGCCGAGCAGGACTTTCTCCATATAGACCATGGAGTCGTCATAACGCCCGGCGCGCGCCAGCTGCACGGCAGCCGCGCGTTGCGCCTCGAGATCGTCCGGGGCGTTTTTTGCCCAGATCAACGCGGTATCCAGGGCAGCCTGATCGGCGCCAAGGTATTCGGCAATGCGGAAGGCTCGCTCGGAGATGCCCGGATCCTGAGTGTTGATGGCCTGGGTGACGTAGTTGTCCAGGGCAATGTCGAAACGATTGCGCTGGCCAGCCAGTTCGGCGCTCAACAGGCTGAAGACGGTTTCTTCACTGAATGAGCTGTAAACCTTGGGCTTTTCAGGGGCCGGAGTGCTGTCTTCGACCGGCGGCGTACCGTCCGACGAAACGGGTGCCAAGACTTGGCAGCCGCTGAGGAAGACAAAAGCGAGGAGCAACGCGGAAGATCTATTCATATAGGAAGAGGACGACTAACCTGCGGTCGGATCATCATGACACAAGCCTTCGGCCAAACATAACCGAGTCTCGATGGATGCCTTTATAGAGGCAGGTCATTGGGACAATAGTCAGCGGTAGTTGTTCTGGCTCTGTCGAAGTAGGACAATTGCCGGCTTCACGTCACCATCAGCGACCTTGAATGGCCTTCCTTGCACTCGGTATCAACCACAAGACTGCTTCAGTAGACGTCCGCGAGCGCGTGGCCTTTACCCCTGAGCAGCTGGTGGAGGCCTTGCAGCAGCTCTGCCGACTTACCGACAGCCGCGAAGCTGCGATCCTCTCCACCTGCAATCGCAGTGAACTCTATATAGAACAGGATCACCTTTCGGCTGACATCATCTTGCGCTGGCTGGCCGATTATCATCATTTGAGCCTCGAAGAGCTGCGTGCGAGCGCTTATGTGCACGAAGATGATGCGGCAGTTCGTCACATGATGCGGGTGGCTTCCGGGCTCGATTCGCTGGTGTTGGGCGAACCGCAGATTCTCGGTCAGATGAAATCGGCCTACGCCGTGGCGCGTGAGGCCGGCACCATCGGTCCACTGCTCGGGCGCTTGTTTCAAGCGACGTTCAACGCGGCCAAGCAAGTGCGCACCGACACGGCCATCGGCGAGAACCCGGTGTCCGTGGCGTTTGCCGCGGTCAGCCTGGCGAAACAGATTTTCAGCGATTTACAGCGCAGCCAGGCCTTGCTGATCGGCGCCGGAGAGACCATCACCCTGGTCGCCCGCCACCTGCATGAACTGGGTGTAAAGCGCATTGTGGTCGCCAACCGAACCCTGGAACGCGCGAGCATCCTTGCCGAGCAGTTTGGTGCCCATGCCGTTTTGCTCTCGGACATCCCGGCAGAGCTGGTGCGCAGCGACATCGTGATCAGTTCCACTGCCAGCCAGTTGCCGATCCTTGGCAAAGGCGCCGTGGAAAGCGCGTTGAAACTGCGCAAGCACAAACCGATCTTCATGGTAGACATCGCTGTTCCTCGGGATATCGAGCCGGAAGTCGGCGAGTTGGACGACGTTTACCTCTATAGCGTCGACGATCTCCACGAAGTGGTCGCCGAGAACCTCAAGAGCCGGCAGGGTGCTGCCCAGGCGGCGGAAGAGATGGTCTCGGTCGGTGCCGAAGATTTCATGGTCCGCCTGCGTGAACTGGCGGCGGTGGATGTGCTCAAGGCCTATCGCCAACAAAGCGAGCGCATGCGCGACGAAGAATTGCAGAAGGCCCAGCGCATGCTGGCCAATGGCAGTAGCGCCGAAGAGGTGCTGGTGCAATTGGCGCGTGGCCTGACCAACAAACTCTTGCACGCCCCGAGTGTGCAGTTGAAAAAGCTTTCTGCCGAAGGCCGCCTCGATGCGCTGGCCATGGCCCAGGAACTCTTTGCCCTGAATGAGGGCTCATCGGATAGCTTTTCGGATAAGAAACCGCAATGAAAGCGTCACTGCTCAATAAGCTGGACATCCTCCAGGACCGTTTCGAGGAATTGACCGCCCTGCTTGGCGATGGCGAAGTCATTTCCGATCAGAACAAATTTCGCACCTATTCCAAGGAATACGCGGAAGTCGAACCGATTGTCGCCACCTATAAACAGCTGCTCAAAGTGCAAGGCGACCTCGAAGGCGCCCAGGCACTGCTCAAGGACAGCGACCCGGACATGCGCGAACTGGCCGTGGAAGAAGTTCGCGAAGCCAAAGAGCAACTGATCGACATCGAAGCCAGCCTGCAACGCATGCTGCTACCCAAGGACCCGAATGACGGGCGCAACGTGTTCCTCGAAATCCGTGCCGGCACCGGCGGTGACGAAGCGGCGATTTTTTCCGGCGACCTGTTCCGTATGTATTCGCGTTATGCCGAGCGGCGTGGCTGGCGGGTGGAAATTCTCTCGGAGAACATCGGTGAGCACGGCGGCTATAAAGAAGTCATCGCCCGTGTTGAAGGCGAAAACGTCTACGGCAAACTGAAGTTCGAATCCGGCGTGCACCGCGTGCAACGGGTTCCGGCCACCGAATCCCAGGGTCGCATCCACACCTCGGCCTGCACCGTGGCGGTGTTGCCTGAGCCGGATGAGCAGGAAACGATCGAGATCAACCCGGCGGACCTGCGGGTCGATACCTATCGTTCCTCCGGGGCCGGCGGCCAGCACGTCAACAAGACGGACTCGGCGATCCGCATCACGCACTTGCCGTCCGGTATCGTCGTCGAATGCCAGGAAGAACGCTCGCAACACAAGAACCGCGCCCGGGCGATGTCCTGGCTGTCGGCCAAGCTCAACGATCAACAAACCAGCGCCGCCGCGAACGCCATCGCCAGCGAGCGTAAGCTGCTGGTCGGTTCGGGCGATCGCTCCGAGCGCATCCGCACCTACAACTTTGCCCAGGGCCGGGTGACCGACCACCGGGTCAACCTGACGCTGTATTCCCTCGACGAAGTCCTCGCGGGCGGCGTCGAGGCCGTGATTGAACCGTTACTGGCCGAGTTCCAGGCCGATCAATTGGCAGCGATAGGTGAGTAAATGACGATCATTGCCAGTTTGTTGCGCGCCGCCGATTTGCCCGACTCGCCCACGGCGCGTCTGGATGCCGAATTATTGCTGGCCGCGGCCTTGGGCAAGTCCCGCAGCTTTCTGCACACCTGGCCGGAACGCATTGTGCCGAGCGAAGCCGCGCTGAAGTTTGCCGAGTACCTGCAACGTCGTCGCGGCGGTGAGCCGGTGGCCTACATTCTGGGGCAGCAAGGGTTCTGGAAGCTTGATCTGGAAGTCGCGCCGCACACGCTGATCCCGCGCCCGGATACCGAATTGCTGGTGGAAGCGGCGCTGGAATTGCTGCCAGCCACACCGGCCCAAGTGCTCGATCTTGGCACCGGCAGCGGCGCCATTGCCCTGGCTTTGGCCAGCGAGCGTCCGGCGTGGAAAGTCACTGCGGTGGATCGCATACTCGAGGCCGTGGCGCTGGCCGAACGCAATCGTCAGCGCCTGCACTTGAACAATGCCACGGTGCTGAGCAGCCATTGGTTCAGCGCCCTGGAAGGTCAGCGTTTTCATCTGATCATCAGCAACCCGCCGTACATCGCCTCCGCCGACCCGCATCTGGTAGAAGGCGATGTGCGCTTCGAACCGGCCAGCGCTCTGGTGGCTGGCATCGACGGGCTCGATGATCTGCGCCTGATCGTCGCCCAGGCGCCGGATTATCTGGAGGCCGGTGGCTGGCTGATGCTCGAACACGGTTACGATCAAGCCGAAGCCGTGCGCGACTTGCTGTTGAGCCGCGGCTTTGAAGCAGTCCACAGCCGCACCGATCTGGGCGGTCACGAACGTATCAGCCTGGGGCGCCTGCCGTGCTGAATGATCAGGAGTTGTTGCGCTATAGCCGGCAGATTCTGTTGCAACACGTCGATATCGACGGCCAGTTGCGGCTGAAAGAAAGCCGCGTGTTGATCGTCGGCCTCGGTGGTCTCGGCTCACCGGTGGCGCTGTATCTGGCCGCGGCCGGTGTCGGCGAGCTTCACCTGGCGGATTTCGATACGGTCGACCTGACCAATCTGCAACGCCAGATCGTTCACGACACTGACAGCGTCGGCTTGAGCAAGGTCGATTCAGCGATCCGCCGACTGAGCGCGATCAATCCCGAGATCCAACTGATCGCCCATCGCACCGCACTGGACGAAGATTCTCTGGCGGCCGCCGTGGCGGCGGTGGATCTGGTGCTGGACTGTTCCGATAATTTCTCGACCCGTGAAGCGGTCAACGCGGCCTGCGTTACTGCCAGCAAACCGCTGGTCAGCGGCGCGGCGATTCGCCTCGAAGGGCAGTTGTCGGTGTTTGACCCGCGACGCCCGGAAAGCCCGTGTTACCACTGTCTATACGGTCACGGCAGCGAAGCCGAATTGACCTGCAGTGAGGCCGGCGTTGTCGGTCCACTGGTTGGGCTGGTGGGCAGCCTCCAGGCGCTGGAAGCCCTGAAACTGCTGGTGGGTTTCGGTGAGCCATTGGTGGGGCGCCTGTTGCTGATCGATGCCCTGGGCTCGCGCTTCCGTGAATTGCGGGTCAAGCGCGATCCTGGCTGCAGCGTCTGTGGTTCAAAACATGCGTGAAGCGCCAATCGGCGTATTCGACTCCGGCGTCGGTGGGCTTTCGGTATTGGCCGAGATCCAGCGTTTGCTGCCCAACGAGTCTCTGCTGTACGTCGCCGATTGCGGCAATGTTCCCTACGGCGAAAAAACCCCTGAATTCATCCAGCAGCGTTGCAGCGTGATGGCCGAATTCTTTCAGCAGCAGGGCGCGAAGGCCTTGGTGCTGGCCTGCAACACGGCGACCGTCGCCGGTGTTGCGGACTTGCGGCGCGATTTCCCTGCGTGGCCCATCGTCGGCATGGAGCCCGCCGTCAAACCTGCCGCTGCCGCCACCCGCAGTGGTGTGGTCGGCGTACTTGCCACCACTGGCACGTTGCAGAGCGCCAAGTTCGCGGCGTTGCTCGATCGTTTCGCCACTGATGTACGCGTTATCACTCAGCCGTGCCCCGGCCTGGTGGAGCTGATTGAAAACGGCGATCTGCACAGCGACGCCTTGCGTCAATTACTGGCCGGCTATGTCGGGCCGCTGCTCGGCGCCGGGTGCGACACGATAATTCTGGGCTGCACGCATTATCCCTTCCTAAAGCCATTGCTTAAGCAGATGATCCCTGAAGACATCAGCTTGATCGACACCGGTGCCGCTGTTGCGCGGCAACTCCAGCGTTTGTTGGCCGAGCGTGAGTTACTTGCCGAGGGGCCGGCACGTGCTGCGCAGTTCTGGACGAGTGCCGATCCGGAGCATTTCAGGACTATTTTGCCGACGCTGTGGAACAGCGGCGGTGTTGTGCAAAGCTTCGATAGATAACTAAAAAAAAAGTGGGCGAAAACGAATAATTGGGCTGAACTTCTGATTAATCGTCGACTTCTATAGCGGTAAGCAACAAAAAAACCATATGAAATCGTTCGGAAAAGGATGTTTCTAGTGAAGCGACTATTCTGCTTGGCCGCGATTGCGGCCGCACTGATGGGGCACAGTTTTACCGCGCAGGCGGCAGGCGTGGAATTCGCGGTCGGACAGACCAGCGAGTCGACCATGACCTATCGATTGGGCATGCAATTCGATTGGGACAAGAGCTGGTTGCAGAGTGATATCGGTCGCTTGACGGGGTACTGGAGCGGTGCCTACACCTATTGGGACGGCGACAAGACTTCCAGCAACCACAGCCTGTCGTTCGCGCCGGTGTTGGTTTACGAATTTGCTGGCCAGACCGTCAAGCCTTATGTGGAGTTGGGGGTCGGCGTCGCGGTATTCGCCAATACCGAAGTCGAAAACAATCAACTCGGCAGTGCTTTTCAGTTTGAAGACCGGTTCGGTTTTGGTCTGCGCTTTACCGGCGGACATGAAGTCGGCATTCGTGCGACGCACTATTCCAATGCCGGGCTCAGTAGCCCGAACAACGGTGTAGAAAGTTACGCGCTGCACTACACGATGCCGCTCTGAGACTCGCTCCTTTAAGTGCGGGAGCGAGCCTGCTTGCGATTGCGGTCTGCCATTCAGCAACAGTGTTGACTGACAGGAAGCCATCGCGAGCAGGCTCGCTCCCACACTGGATGTGCGTCGACTTCAAATTCAGCGATATGCCGTAGTAATCCCCTGGCGCTCTTCGAGGCACTCCGGTGCGCCCATCTCGAACTCCCGGCAGATCAGCGGGCGCTTTTCGTAGATGGTGCACATCATGCTGTCGCGATCCAGCGCAGCGCACCAGCCGTCATCCAGACGCAGCATGACTTCCCCGCCCCAATCATCGGTATCGATAAAACGTTCAGGCACGCCCGTGTCGGTGATCAGCATGACTTCGAGCTGGCAGCAACAGGCTGCGCAAGTCGAGCACGTGACGGCCGGTTCGGTGATTTGCGTGTGGGGAATGGTTTTCATGGCGGGCAGTGTAAGGCAGTGCGCCCTGGCTGTGTTAAAGGCCTGACGGACGCTTAGCTGCGGGTGTCCGCCGCCAGCCGTTGCGCCATGAAATGCAGCGTTGGGAACAGCATGGCCCAGAGCAGGCCGATACCCAGCAGCGTGGGCACCTGACCGTAAGGAAACTGCACGCCGGCCAGTTGTCCACCGGCGTAATACGACAATGGCCCACCCACGGCGCCCAGCAGGCTGCCGAGCCACCAAGGTTTGGCGGTCCATTGCAGGCAGTGGCGCAACGTGGTTGCCAGTAACGCCCACAACAGCATCAGCCACAGCGGGATCAAGGGCGCGACGTCGGCGAAATCGAACACACCAAGCCAGCGCAACGAACTGTCGACGGTGGTGCCCAGCAGCACAACGCTGAGAATCAGTCGGCCTTCATCCGCCCAGCGACTTATCCACAGCAGATGAATCACCAGTACCGCCAACGCCACCAGCAACCATAAACTGTCGCCGCCCATCACACAGGCAAACCAGCCGAGCTGAAACAGTGCGGCATTGGCCAAGCGCTCACGCATCGAAGCGCCCCAGCAGCGGCGCGGGCATTGCCGAGGGTTTGGCCAGCACCATTTGCGCGGTGCCGATGGTGCGCTCCAGAAATCCCCCTTCGCAGTAGCACAGATAAAATTCCCACAACCGCAGGAAATAATCGTCGTAGCCCAACTCGCTCAAGCGGCCCTGGGCTCGGCGAAAATTCTCATGCCACAGGCGCAGGGTTCGGGCGTAGTGCAGGCCGAAATCCTCCATGTGCAGCAAATTCATGTCGGTGTCGCGGCTGATGACTTCCAGCATCTTCTGCACACAGGGTAGGGCACCGCCAGGAAAAATGTAACGCTGAATGAAATCGACGCTGCCCTTGGCCTGTTCGTAGCGCTGTTCGCGGATGGTGATGGCCTGCAACAGCATCAAGCCGTTGCTTTTGAGCAACTGCGCGCATTGCTTGAAATAGACCGGCAGGAAGCGATGGCCGACCGCTTCGATCATCTCGATCGACACCAGTTTGTCGTACTGCCCGGTGAGGTCGCGGTAATCCTTGAGCAGCAGCGTGACCTGGTCTTGCAGGCCGAGGGCTTCGATGCGTCGGGCAGTGAAGGCGTACTGTTCTTTTGAAAGCGTGGTGGTGGTGACCTTGCAGCCGTAATGCTGCGCCGCGTAAAGCGCCATGCTGCCCCAGCCGGTGCCGATTTCCAGCAAGTGATCACTGGGTTTGAGCGCGAGTTTCTGGCAGATCCGTTCCAGCTTGTTCAACTGCGCCTGTTCCAGGCTGTCTTCGTCCGTCAGGAACTGTGCGGCGGAGTACATCATGGTGGGATCGAGAAACTGTTCGAACAGGTCGTTGCCCAGATCGTAGTGGGCGGCGATGTTTTTCTGCGAACCCTTGCGCGTGTTGCGATTGAGCCAGTGCAGCGCTTGAACGAAAGGGCGGCCGAGTTTCGCCAGGCCACCCTCCAGCGCATCCAGCACCTCAAGGTTACTGACGAACACGCGAACCACCGCGGTCAAGTCCGGCGAACTCCAATAACCGTGGATAAACGCTTCGCCAGCGCCGATCGAGCCGTTACCCGCCACCAGCCCCCACGCCGCCGCGTCGAGGATATGGATCTCCCCGATCAATGGGCTGCCTGCGGTCCCGAAAACTTGTCGTTCGCCGTTTTCGATGACCACCAGTTGTCCATGTTTGAGCTGCGTGAGTTGCCGCAGTACACCACGGCGCAGCAACGATCCGGTCAGGCCGTTGGTGCTGAGCAGATTGACTTTGGCCGAGGCGCTAGAGGATTTCATGACGGTGATCCTTGGGAGGAACGATGGCGGTTTGAACGCTGCCAACGGCAGCCTGATGAGCAAATATCGGTGCGCGCTTGAGCAGCAGGCGCAGGGCCTGCCAATAGATCGCCAGGCAGGTTTTCGCCGTCATCCATGGAAAGCGCCGCAAGTAACGATGCAGGCTGGCACGGTCCAGTGCCTGGCGTTTCAAGCTGAGCGTGGCGTCGAACAACTTCAGCTCGCCCTGCCAGTCCGCCATGTGCACGCCGAGCCTTTTCGCGGCGGGGCTGAAACTCATGCGGTATTCCAGGTCTGGCGGTAGAAACGGCGAAACGTGAAACGCCTTCGCCACGGCAAAATGTTGATGGAAATCGCCGAGATTCTCCGGGGCCTTGGCCGGCAATACATAGTGATAACGCTCGCGCCACGGGGTGTTGGTGACTTCGCAAAGAATCGCCGCCAGTTGCCCGTCAGCCTCATGGCAGTAGAAAAAACTCACCGGGTTGAACGACAAACCCCAACTGCGCGGCTGGGTCAGCAGGCAGATCGAACCTTGGGGCGCATGACCGATGGCCTGGCCGACGAGCTGGCGCACCGCGTCAATCAGGCGCATGCCGCTGCCGGTATAGGTTTTGAGGTAATCGCTCTCGCGAAACGAGAACGGTGCGAAGCGACTGTTGCCCGAGAACGGCGACAGGCCGAGCACGGCCTCCTGTTCGTCGAGGTCCAGGTACAACAGACCGATCCGGTAACGGAAGGCATGAGGCTTTGGGGCGAACCGCCGATGGGCGATCCAGCCGCTGTAGAGGGCGCTGTTCACAACACTTCACCAAACGAGCGAGCAACGCGCAACGCGCTGACCACGCCGTCTTCATGGAAACCGTTGGCCCAATAGGCGCCGCAATAATAAGTGTGTTGCGCGCCGTCCAGTTCCTCCCAACGGCTTTGCGCAGCAACGGCCGCCAGGCTGAATTGCGGATGGGCGTAAGTGAATCTGGCGAGCACTTTACTCGGGTCGATGCCAGCGCTCTGGTTGAGGCTGACGCAGAACGTGGTGTCGCTCTGGATGCCTTGCAGGATATTCATGTCGTAGGTAACGGCGGCCCGTGTATGGCCTGGGCCACCGAGGCGGTAATTCCAGCTGGCCCACGCGAGTTTTCGAGTGGGCAGCAGGCGTGTGTCGGTGTGCAGCACCACTTCGTTGTCGGCGTAGGGCAGGGCGCTGAGGATCGATTGTTCGGCATCGCTCGGCTTGGCCAGCAGTTGCAGGGCCTGATCGCTGTGGCAGGCAAACACCACTTTATCGAATCGTTCGCTGCCGGCGGCGCTGTGGATAATGACGCCTTGTTCATCACGCTCGACCCGGGTGACGGGGCAGTTGAGTCGGATGTTCTGTTTGAACGTCGCCGTCAGTGGCTCGATGTAAGCGCTCGAACCCCCTTCGATCACCCGCCACTGCGGACGATTACTGATGGACAGCAGGCCGTGATTCTTGAAAAACCTGACGAAGGATTGCAGCGGGAAACCGAGCATATCAGCCATGGACATCGACCAGATTGCTGCGCCCATCGGCACGATGTAATGCAGGATGAAGCGTTCGCCATAGCGGCCGTTTTTCAGATAGTCGTCCAGCGTGGTGTCGGCGGCGATCCGACCCTCGGCCAGGTCACGCTGCGCCTCTTTGTTGAAGCGCTGGATGTCGCGCAACATGCCCCAGAAGCCGGGTGACAACAGATTTCGCCGTTGGGCAAACAGGCTGTTGAGGTTATTGCCGTTGTATTCCAGGCCCGAGTCCGGATCCTTCACTGAAAAACTCATTTCAGTCGGTTTCGACTCCACGCCGATCTGGCCGAGCAGGCGAATGAAATTCGGGTAGGTCCAGTCGTTGAACACAATGAAACCGGTGTCCACGGCATAGCGCTGGTCATCCACGGTCACGTCCACGGTATGGGTGTGCCCGCCGATCCAGTCGCTGGCCTCGAACAGGGTGATCTCATGCCTGCGATTGAGCAGGTAGGCGCTGGTGAGCCCCGAGATTCCGCTGCCAATGATCGCAATGTTCACGGCACGTCCCTGATCGGTGGGCTGCTGCGCACCATGCGTTTGCCGATGGCCAGTTTCACGCAATTGGGCATTTTCGACAGGGGCCAGAGAGCCGCCATGAACAGCCCCGGAAAAGCGATCTCCAGGGGACGGTTCTTGAGTTTGGCGAAGATGTGCCGGGCGGCTTTCGCCACTGGCCAACTGAGCGGCATCGGGAAGTCGTTTTTCGCCGTCAGTGGGGTCTCGACAAACCCCGGGCTGACCACCGTGACTTCGATGCCTTCCGGCGCAAGATCGATGCGCAGGGATTCGAACAGATAACGCAGCCCGGCCTTCGACGCGCCATAGGCTTCGGCCCGTGGCAGGGGCAGGTAGGTCACCGAACTGGCGACGCCCACCAGATGCGGCGCGGTGCCTTTGCGTAACAGGGGCAGTGCGGCCTCGATGCAATAGGCGCTCGCGAGCAGGTTGGTGCGTACCACGTGTTCGACGATCGAGGAATCGAACTGCTTGACGTCGACGTATTCGCACGTGCCGGCGTTGAGGATCACCGTGTCCAGCGAGCCCCATTCATGGGTGATCTGTTCGCCGATTTCGCGCACCGCCTGACTGCTCGTCAAATCGCCGGGCACGACCAGCACTTGCCCCGGATAACGCTGGGACAAGACTTTCAGCACCGCTGTAGAGCGCGAGCTCACGGCCAGATGAGCACCGGTTTTGAGGATTTCTTCAGCCAGCGAGGCGCCGATGCCGCTGCTGGCACCCGTCAGCCAGTATCGCCGTGGAGGTGTAAGACTCATCCCATTCTCCTTTTCAGCCAGGCAATCGCCCGACCCAATACGGGTAAATGTTCGTAAAGCAGTGCCCCGGCATCGAAGTAATCCCGGTGACGATAAACCTTGTCGCGCCAGAGCAGGTACGAGCAGCCGTCGACACGAATCAACTGGCCGCCGCTCAGGCGCGGATGGCGGAAACTCATGACCCAGCGCAGATACCCTTGGCCTTCGCCGGTCTGGTCGAAACCGTGAAAATCAAAACGCAGTTCGGTGACGTTGGCGTAGAGCTCCGTGAAGTAGCTGCGCAACTGTCCGAGCCCTTGCACTTCATGCAGCGGATCGGTGAAGTGCACGTCTTCGGTGTACAGCTCGCCGAGGCGTTGCAAACTGTTTTTATCCAGCTGCGCGAATTGCCGCGCAAACTGCCGCAGGAAATCACTCATGAGCGCCTCCGGCATCGTGTCGCGAGGGCAAGTTCTTGAACGCGGCCAAGGCTCGCTGGCGCGAAGTGCTCAGGTTGACGATCGGCGACGGATAATCCGCTACGCCGAACAGACCGCCGACGTTCGCCGGGTTGTGCACGTCTTTTTTGTTCAGCCCAGCCAGTTCCGGCAGCCAGTGCTTGATGAACACGCCTTCAGCGTCGAATTTCTCCGATTGGCTCAGCGGATTGAAAATACGGAAATAAGGGGCCGAGTCAGTGCCCGTGGACGAACTCCACTGCCAGCCACCGTTGTTCGCCGCCAGGTCGCCGTCGATCAAGTGGCGCATGAAAAAGCGTTCGCCTTCGCGCCAGTCGATCAGCAGGTTCTTGGTCAGGAACATCGCCACCACCATGCGCAAGCGGTTGTGCATCCAGCCGGTTTCGAGCAATTGACGCATCGCTGCGTCGATGA
Organism: Pseudomonas sp. PS02303; assembly: GCF_029959925.1. Lineage (NCBI taxonomy): Bacteria > Pseudomonadati > Pseudomonadota > Gammaproteobacteria > Pseudomonadales > Pseudomonadaceae > Pseudomonas > Pseudomonas sp. PS02303. The sequence continues at coordinate 6,558 of NZ_JASCOM010000092.1, read as the reverse complement.
TCGGCAGGCCGGTACGGGCTTGCTGCCAGGCCAGCAGTTCTTCCGGGGCGTCGCGCCAGGCCAGGGCTTCGGTTTCCGGGCGGAAGGCACGGTGACGCGAGACCCGTGGGTAGCCCACCAGAATGTGTTTGTAGAACTCGCGCCACAGCAACTCGTTGATCCAGGTGACCGCGCCCACCTTGCCGCTTTCGAACTCGCCTTGATTACTGTGCAGGGCGGCGTGCAAACACTGGCGCGGGGAAATCACCCCGGCAGCGAGGTAAGCCGAGAGCTGGCTGGTGCCGGGTTTGGCCGGGAAGTCGCGCTCGCTTTTGTAGTAATCGATTTGTGCGTCGGCGAAGGTGTCGAGACGGCGTTGAGCTTCGGCTTCGCCGGCGGGCCAGAGCTGGCGCAAGCTCTCGCTGGGTATGTCGAACCCTTTGACGCTCGATGGAATGTCGTCACTGCTGATGGGCAACGGATCCTGTACGGCCGGTTTGGCCACCCGCCCCGGAAGCGACCGGTGCAGACGTTCGTAACAAACTTTGCGGAACTGGCTGAAGACCTGGAAGTAGGTGCCGGTCTTGGTCAACACGGTGCCCGGTTTGAACAACAACTGATCGAGGTAGCTGAAGAAGTCGATGCCATGGGCCTTGAGCGTTTCGGCGACTGCCGTATCGCGACGGCTTTCATGAACCCCGTATTCCTCGTTGACGTGCACCGCCTCCGCGTTTAATTGCTGACACAGCTTGAGCAAAACCTGCGGCGCTTCATCCCAGCGAGGGGCGTGGCGAATCAAAAGGGGGATGTTCAATTCGCCCAGCGCGTCGCTCAGTTCACCCAGATTGCGCAGCCAGAAATCCACTTTGCACGGCGCGTCATCGTGTTCCAGCCATTGCGCCGGGCTCAACAGGTACACGGCCACCGTCGGGCCGCGAGCGGCAGCAGCCGACAGGGCGGTGTTGTCGTGCAGGCGCAAGTCGCTACGCAACCAGATCAAATGCATGGAAGTGTCCATTAAATAAGCCCACGCTTGACCAGTTCCTGGTGAGCCGATAGCGGGTCTTCGGCCAGGAACAAATCAACACTCTCAGACATTTTTGCGGACAGCTCGGCGTGGTGAATGCATACCGTTGGTCCGGCAATCATTTTTGGGCAACTGACGCCATTCAAAAGTTTCGGCAGCTGCGAAATGTTCATGGCTTTGCTGGAATACAGCAGTACGCCGCGGGCTTGCAGGTGATCGACCGCCAGCGCGAGTTCGCCTGGCGGCAGCGGCCAGTCGAAGACTTCCACCGGGCAATCGGCGCTGCTGATCAGCCACGCGGTCAGCCACAGGCAAGGTTCCAGTGGCTGGTCCGAGTGATTGATCAATAGCAACGGCGCGGTGCGCAACTGACGATTGTTATGGTAGATGCGTGCGCCGAATTTGCTACGCAGCCAGGAAAAGAAAAACCCCCGCTCCATCTGCGCGCCGAACTGGCCCTGCCAGCGTTGCTCCAGCTCCGCCAGCAACGGCATCAGCAGTTGTTCGCACAAGGTACGAGGCGGATACAGCGCCATGGCTTGATTGACGGTGTCATCCAGCGTGCGTTCATTGAGCTGGGTCACCGCTTGCAGCAATGTTTGGCCCAGCACTTGCCAATCGTTTTCGACGGTTTCGGTAAAGGCCTGTGGCGTGTCGAGCAGCTGCTTGACCTGACTGACGGCCACGCCGCGATTGAGCCAGGTGAGGATGGTCAAAATCCGTTGCACGTGTTCGGCAGAGAACAGGCGATGCCCCTTGGGCGTGCGCTGGGGCACGATCAGCCCGTAACGACGTTCCCAGGCACGCAGGGTCACGGCGTTCACGCCAGTCTGGCGCGCCACTTCGCGAATCGGCAACCAGCCTTCGTCCAGGGCTTTCTTGAAGTCGGCGCCAAGGTCTTCGCTGGCGCTGGTGTCGATTGGGCTTTTCATTAGATTGCGTTTCGCAGGCTGAGGTTTTCCGGGTGCGGCTGAAGGTAAACCTGCTGCGCGATGTATGGATCCGGGTGTTGACGGAAATAGTGTTTGAGCAGCGTCAGCGGCACCACCAACGGCACGATGCCGTGCCGGTACTGGCCGATGACGTGCTGCATTTCCTGCTTGTCTTCAGGGCTGATGAATTGCTTGAGATAACCGCTGATGTGCTGCAGGACGTTGGTGTGGGTACGCCGCGTCGCGCATTTTTTCAATGCCGCCATCAGTTCGCTGAAATAGCGCGGGCCGAGTTCCGCAGGATCGGTCTGGCCCATGTTGCCCAGCAGGTTGCCCAGGGTTTTGTATTGCACCGGGTTATGGGCCATCAGCAAGTATTTGTAGCGCGAGTGAAATTCTATGAGGCCGCGTCGTGTCACTCCTTCTCGCAATAGCTGCTGCCAGGCGCTGTAGGCGAACACGCGGGTCAGGAAGTTTTCGCGCAATACCGGGTCGTTGAGGCGGCCATCTTCTTCCACCGGTAAGTCGGGGTGCAGGGCGCAGAACGCCTGGGCGTAGATACCACGTCCACCTCCGTCCACCGGCGACCCGTTGGCCTGGTAGACCTTGACCCGCTCGAGGCCGCAGGAAGGGGATTTCTGCATAAAGATGTAGCCGCAGATATCGTCCAGCTCCGCAGCCATTTTCTGACCGTACTCGGCGAGCGGCCGGGTGACGTTAGTCTCAGGGTTGACGGTGCCAACGGCTTCGGGATTTTCGGGGTCGCCGATCAGGCGGATCGGTTCGCGAGGGATACCCAAGCCAATGGCGACTTCCGGGCACACCGGTACGAACTCGAAATAGTCGGTGAGGGTTCGGCTGCACAGGCGCGATTCCTTGTGCCCACCGTTGAAACGCACCTCCGCTCCCATCAAGCAGGCGCTGATGGCGATTTTCGGTAGAGTCGCTGGCTGTACATGCATCGGAACACCTCGAATCCAGACCTGTACAGAGCGGTAACTCTGTACAACTTTGTCTTCATCATAGATTCAAAGGTGTACAAGTCAAATTATTTGTATAGGTTTCGGGAGGGGAGTGCATTCCCTTGTGGGAGAGGGCTTGCTCGCGATAGCGGTGGATCAGGCGACACATGGGTAGCTGACACACCGCATCCTCGGGCAGGATCTATTTCCAGCCGAGTATCCAGTCGTCGCTGGCTTTCAGCGATTGCCATGGGAGACGCTCACTGCGTTGGGTCAGCACCGCCTGCAATTCGACGTCCAGCACCGTGCCTTCCTCATCGCGGAACAGTTCGGTCACCAGAAAATGTTTTTCGCGGTTTCGCGGGTGGGCTGCTGTCCATTTCGACAGCAGCAATTTACTCGGATTGATTCTATTCACTGCAAGTGCTCGTGCAACCGTCGTGCAGCTTCCTGGCCGCTGAGCCAGGCGCCTTCGACACGCCCGGACAGGCACCAGTCGCCGCATACATACAGTCCCAGGTCGGCATCGGCCAAGGCACCCCATTCGTGACTGCTGGCGGGACGCGCGTAAAGCCAGCGGTGCGCGAGGCTAAAGGTCGGGGCGGGCATGGCGCTGTGCAACAGCTCGGCAAATGCACCGTGCAGTTGCTCGATCACCGCCTCCTTGGGCAGGTCGATATGTTGCCGGCTCCAGGCGCTCGTCGCATGCAGTACCCAGGTGTCGAGGGTGTTGTCGCGCCCGGGTTTGCTGCGGTTGCGCGCCAGCCAGTCGAGCGGGCTGTCCTGCACGAAGCAACCTTCCATGGGGGTATCCAGCGGCGTATCGAACGCCAGCGCCACCGCCCACGTTGGCTCCATTTTTACCCCGGCGGCGGCCCCGGCGAGTTTCGGCGCGGAGGCCAGCAGTGCCGTGGCTTGAGGCGCCGGCGTGGCGATCACCACATGACTGAACGGACCATGGGTGAAGCCTTCGGCGTCTTGCAGGTGCCAGTGTTCTTCACCGCGATAGACCTCGGTGATCCGGCAGGCGAAATGCACTTCCAGGTCGCCGAGCAGGCCGCGGGTGATGGCGCTCATGCGCGGTGTCCCGACCCAGCGTGTCTGTTCGTCCGGCGACAGGTTCAGCTGACCGCCGTGGAAGGTGTAGAGCTGCGGCGTCCATTCGGCGACCCAGCCGTTGGATTGCCAACGCTGGACCTCGGTGACGAAGCGCCGGTCGCGGGCAGTGAAATACTGTGCGCCCATGTCCAAGGCACCCGCATCACTGCGCTTGCTCGACATGCGTCCGCCACTGCCGCGGCTTTTATCGAAAAGTTGAACACTGTGCCCGACTTCTGTCAGGGCCTGAGCGGCTGAGAGCCCGGCGATGCCGGTGCCGATGATTGCGATAGGTACAGTCATAGGGGCCTCGTTTACCTTTCTGTACAGACTACGCCGTGGTTTAAACCTGTACAATATTGTTTTTTGGTATAACTTTTAGCGTTCTCGATCTGACAGCTTGGCCTATTGTTAAACACAGACACTGCCCGATACCAAAGATCCCTGCTTATAAAAATAGACTAGTGATCAGGGTAAAACGCCACGCGAGGAAGAAGTCATGCACATATTGCTGACCGGCGGTACTGGTTTGATAGGACGTCAACTCTGCCGACACTGGTTGAGTCAGGGACATCGCCTGACAGTCTTGAGCCGCACGCCGGAAAAAGTCGCGAAAATCTGCGGTGCCCAGGTTCGCGGCGTCGCGTTGTTCGAAGACCTCGGGCAAGAACCGGTGGACGCAATTATCAATTTGGCGGGCGCCCCCATTGCTGATCGGCCATGGACGTCCAGGCGCAAAGCCTTGCTCTGGGCGAGTCGCATCACCCTGACCGAAACCTTGCTGGCCTGGCTCGAGACCCGCGCGCAGAAACCGCAGGTGTTGATCTCGGGTTCTGCCATCGGCTGGTACGGCGACAGCGGCGAGCGCGAACTGACCGAAGCGTCTCCGCCGTCCATCGATGATTTCGCCAGTCAATTGTGCATTGCCTGGGAAGAAACCGCCCAGCGCGCCGAGGCCATGGGTATTCGGGTGATCCTGATTCGAACCGGTTTGGTGCTGTCTGCCGAGGGCGGCTTTTTGTCGCGGCTGTTGCTGCCATTCAAACTGGGGCTGGGCGGGCCTTTGGGCAGTGGTCGGCAGTGGATGCCCTGGATTCATATCAACGATCAAATCGCCCTGATTGATTTTCTTCTGCATCGCATTGACGCGAGCGGTCCATATAATGCCTGCGCGCCAAAACCGGTGCGCAACCGCGAGTTCGCCAAAACATTGGGCGCCGTGCTGCACCGGCCGGCGTTCATGCCGATGCCGGCCCTGGCCTTGAAAGTGTGCCTGGGTGAGTTGTCACTGCTGTTGCTGGGTGGCCAGAAGGCCGTACCGGCGCGCTTGCTGGAAGCGGGTTTCACGTTCCAGTTCACCGATTTGCGCGCGGCCCTGGACGACCTGTCCAGCCGCCTTTGAAATAGGACGTTGCATGACCGATCACGCATTGCTTCTGGTTAACCTGGGTTCACCTGCCTCTACATCGGTGGCGGATGTGCGCAGTTACCTCAATCAATTTCTGATGGACCCCTACGTGATCGACCTGCCATGGCCGGTACGACGCTTGCTGGTGTCGCTGATCCTGATCAAGCGTCCGGAGCAGTCCGCCCACGCCTACGCGTCGATCTGGTGGGAGGAGGGCTCGCCGCTGGTGGTGCTCAGCCGTCGCCTGCGCGAGGCCATGGTTGCGCAATGGCACCATGGGCCGGTTGAGCTGGCGATGCGCTACGGCGAGCCGTCGATTGAGACGAAACTGGTTGAGCTGGCGGCTCAGGGCCACAAAAAAATCACCCTCGCACCGCTTTATCCACAATTCGCCGACAGCACCGTGACCACGGTGATTGAAGAAGCCAAGCGGGTGGTGCGTGAGAAGCGGCTCGATGTGCAGTTTTCGATTCTCCAGCCGTTCTACGATCAGCCGGAATACCTCGACGCATTGGTCGCCAGCGCGAAACCTTATTTGCAGCAGGATTACGATCACCTGTTGCTGAGCTTTCATGGTTTGCCGGAGCGGCACCTGAAGAAGATCGACCCTACCGGTCACCATTGCTTCCAAAGCGATAATTGCTGCCAGAACGCTTCGCCAGAAGTATTGGCGACCTGCTACCGCGCCCAATGCCTGCGCACGGCGTCGGAGTTTGCCAAGCGCATGGGGCTGGCGGATGGCAAGTGGTCGGTGTCGTTCCAGTCGCGTTTGGGCCGGGCGAAATGGATCGAACCCTACACCGAAGCGCGCCTCGATGAGCTGGCGGGAATGGGCGTGAAGAAGGTGCTAGTGATGTGCCCGGCGTTCGTTGCCGATTGCATCGAGACGCTTGAGGAAATCGGTGATCGCGGGAAGGAATTGTTCCGCGAGGCGGGGGGCGAGGAATTGGTGCTGGTGCCGTGTCTCAACGATGATCCGCAGTGGGCGCGGGCGTTGAGTGCCTTGTGTGAAAGGGCGCCGTTGGCGTTGTAAGAAGACAAACTGTGGCGAGGGAGCTTGCTCCCGTTTGAGTGCGCAGCACTCACAAAATCTTCATTAACTGCGAGATTTTGGGGCCGCTTCGCGACCCAGCGGGAGCAAGCTCCCTCGCC
>NZ_JASCOM010000091.1:0-22589 GCF_029959925.1 Pseudomonas sp. PS02303 | reverse complement strand
CTCGTACAAGGGAGAATGCATTCCAATTGTAGGAGTGAGCCTGCTCGCGATGAGGTCGGCCCTGACACCGAGAGTGTCAGGGCGGAATCAGCTATCGTTCTTTAAAAACTTCATCCAGCAGATTGTGCATCGAAGTAAACGCCCGAGCCGCCGTCTTCGCGTCATACATCATCTTGCCTGGCACATTCGCATGCGGGTCAGTAAACGAATGCACCGCGCCGCCGTAACTCAGCAGTTGCCAATCCACGCCCGCCGCATTCATTTCCTCTTCAAACGCCGGCAATTGCTCTTTCGGCACCAGCGGGTCGGATGCACCGTGCAACACCAGCACCGAGCCCTTGATGGTTTTAGCATCGTTGACGTTCGGTGTATCCAGCGTGCCATGGAACGAAACCGCCGCTTTTACCGGCGCGCCCGTGCGGGCCAGTTCCAGTGCGCAGCAACCGCCGAAGCAGAAACCGAAGGTCGCCAGTTTCGAGGTATCAACCGCCGCCTCGCCCTGCCCTTGCAACTGTTCGAACGCCGCTTGCATGCGCTTGCGCAGCAAGGCGCGGTCGTTCTTGAGCGGCATCATCGCTGCACCCGCCTCGTCGCCATTCTGTGGACGCACCGACTGGCCGTACAGGTCGGCGATCAACACCACATAACCCTTGGCCGCCACCGATTTGGCGATCTCCTCGGCACCGGCGCTGACCCCCATCCAGTTCGGCGCCATCAACAGACCGGGACGCGGGCCTTTGTGGTCGGCATCGAACGCCAGACGGCTTTCATACGACTGGCCATCAAGCTGATAAGTGACGGAACAAACAGTGATTTGGCTCATGACTAACTCCCAGTAAAAGACACCAGAATGAAAAAACCCGCCGAAGCGGGTTTTTTTACAACTCGGTTAAACCGACAGTTCAACCAGCAGCTTGTTGAGGCGGCGCACATACGCGGCCGGGTCTTTCAAGCTGTCGCCGGCTGCCAGTGCCGCCTGATCGAAGAGAATGTGCGACAGGTCGCCGAAGCGCTCGTCGCTCTGCTCGTTGTCGAGTTTCTCGATCAGCGGGTGAGCCGGGTTGAATTCGAAGATCGGCTTCGAATCCGGAACCTTCTGACCGCTGGCTTCGAGGATCTGACGCATCTGCATGCCCAGGTCCTGCTCGCCGATGGCCAGGATCGCCGGGGAATCGGTCAGACGGTGGGAAACCCGTACTTCGGCGACGGATTCGCCCAGTGCAGTTTTCAGACGCTCAACCAGGCCCTCTTTGGACTTGGCGACTTCTTCCGCGGCTTTCTTGTCCTCTTCCGAATCCAGGTTGCCCAGGTCCAGGTCACCGCGCGCCACGTCGACAAAGCTCTTGCCGTCGAAGTCGCTGAGGTAGCTCATCAGCCACTCATCAATGCGGTCGGTCAGCAGCAGCACTTCGATGCCTTTCTTGCGGAAGACTTCCAGGTGCGGGCTGTTTTTGACCTGCGCGTAGGTTTCGCCGGTCAGGTAGTAGATCTTGTCCTGACCTTCCTTGGCGCGCGCCAGGTACTCGGCCAGACCCACCACTTGCTCACCTTCATCACCGCTTGTCGATGCAAAACGCAGCAGCCCAGCGATTTTCTCTTTGTTGGCGAAGTCTTCTGCCGGGCCTTCTTTCATGACCTGACCGAAGTTCTTCCAGAAACCTTTGTATTGCTCAGGCTCGTTCTTCGCCAGTTTTTCCAGCATATCCAGCACGCGCTTGGTCAGCGCCGACTTCATGGAGTCGATGATCGGGTCTTTCTGCAGGATTTCCCGCGACACGTTCAGCGACAGGTCGTTGGAATCGACCACGCCTTTGATGAAGCGCAGGTACAGCGGCAGGAACGATTCGGCCTGATCCATGACAAATACGCGCTGTACATACAGCTTCAGGCCTTTCGGCGCTTCACGCTGGTACAGGTCGAACGGAGCACGGGTCGGCACATACAGCAGCGAGCTGTATTCGAGCTTGCCTTCGACCTTGTTATGGCTCCAGCTCAGCGGATTTTCGAAGTCATGAGCGATGTGTTTGTAGAACTCCTGGTATTCCTCGTCCTTGATCTCGGTGCGAGGACGAGTCCACAGGGCGCTGGCGCGGTTGACGGTTTCCCATTCAACTGCAGGCTTCTCTTCACCGTCGACAGCTGCCACTTCTTTCGGCAACTCGATCGGCAGAGCGATGTGGTCGGAGTACTTCTTGATGATGTTGCGCAGACGCCAGCCATCGGCGAATTCGTCTTCACCGGATTTCAGGTGCAGGACGATACGGGTGCCGCGCTCGGCTTTCTCAACGGTGGCAACTTCAAAATCGCCTTCACCTTTGGACGACCAATGCACGCCTTCGCTGGCAGCAGAACCGGCACGACGGCTGAACACGTCAACTTTGTCAGCGACGATGAAGGCCGAGTAGAAACCGACACCAAACTGACCGATCAGGTGCGAGTCTTTCTTCTGATCGCCAGACAGGTGTTTCATGAAATCAGCAGTGCCGGATTTGGCGATGGTCCCCAGGTGGGTAATCGCGTCTTCACGGCTCATGCCGATGCCGTTGTCTTCGAGGGTGACGGTCTTGGCGTCCTTGTCGAAGCTCACACGGATTTTCAGTTCGGCGCCACCTTCCAGCAGTTCAGGCTTGGACAGGGCTTCGAAACGTAATTTGTCGACAGCGTCAGAGGCGTTCGAGATCAATTCGCGAAGGAAAATTTCCTTGTTGGAATACAGCGAATGGATCATGAGGTGCAGCAGTTGCTTCACCTCGGTCTGGAAGCCCAGGGTTTCCTTTTGAGTTTCCACACTCATGGTCATCAAACTCCAATCAGATGGCAGTGGCCGCGACCTGAAGGGTCGGCGGCGGGTTGTCATCAGAGTTTGGGGCTGAGTTCAGGATTTCAAGGGCTCTTCAATTTTGAAATGACCGCGGGCGGTGGCAATCGGCTCGGCTTCGGTGGTTTGCCAGGCTGTAATCGCCACGTTTGCCACGCGTCGGCCCTGGCGGCAAACCTGACATTTGGCCCAGGTATCGCGAAACTGCCCGGCTCGCAGGTAGTCGAGGGAGAAATCGATGATCTTCGGTACACCGGGCGAGCCGGTGAAAATCAGCAGGTGCAGCGCTGCGGACAGCTCCATGAACCCGGCGATCACCCCGCCATGGATGGCCGGCAGTAAAGGGTTACCAATGTTGTCCTTGTTGGCCGGCAAGCGAAACAGCAGCTCATCCCCGACACGGGAACACTCGATGCCGATCAGTTTGGCGTAAGGCAGCAGGTGCAGCAGCGAGGCATAGTCCCCCTGCGCGTGGGCTTGCTGGAGTTGCTCCTTGAAAGAGTCAGTCATTTCGCACCTCCGGCGATTGCACCGCCAAAACCCTTGGCGCCTTTGACGGCTTTGCCCATGCGCATGAACGTGCCGACGACATGGGCGATGGGCTGCTCGGGATCGTCCTGGTAGGCAAAGCCTCGGGCGAAGATCACGTCGGTGGTCACCCGGTAGCATTGGGCGAAACCGTAGACATCCTTATGCGGCTCGGCGGCGTGCATGTAGTCGATGCGCAAATCGAGGGTCGGGCAGACTTCAAATTCGGGCAGGACGCAGAGGGTCGACATGCCACACGCGGTGTCCATCAGCGAGGTCAAAGCCCCGCCATGGATCACACCGGTCTGCGGGTTGCCGACGATTTGCGGGCTGTACGGCAGGATGACCGTCAGCCCTTCGTTGCTGGCGCTATGAACCCGCAAACCCAACACCTGACAATGCCTGAGTGCCGAAAGAAATCGCGTCGCGCGCTCAAAAACGGGGTTTTCGGCCATGTGATAAACACTCTTCTTAATAGTCGGAAATCGTATTCGGCGTATTCGTAAAAGTTCCCGCAGGAATATTCTTATATATCTGAACGATTTGAGGAACTTAACCCTGGGGGCTGTGCTCGAAAGGCCAGTAGATATTTTCCATAAGGAGATACACCCCATGCGTAAGACTTTAGCTATTGCCTTGATGTTGACCGCTTCCCTCGGTCTCGCTGCTTGCGATAAAAAATCCGAGGACAAAGCTCAAGATGCTAACCAACATGCTGAGCAAGCCCAGCAAGACATGAACAAAGCTCAGGATAAAGTGAACGACGCTGCGAAAGAAAACGCCGAAGCTGCCAAAGCTCAGGCCGAATCGAACGAAGCCGCAGCAAAAGAAGAAGCACCTAAAAACTAAAATCGTTTTTAGCGTGATAAAAGAAAACCCGCCAAGTGCGGGTTTTCTTTTGCCTGTCATTCGGCCCGTCAGAGCAAAACAGTTCTAAAAGTCGGACTAATCATCAACAGCAACGAACACACTAGTCCGACGATCCATACCAGGCTGCGCTGCCAGGCAAGATCCGCCCAATAGCACAGTAAATAAATGATTCGGGAAATCACAAAGATGATGGCCAGCGAATCGATCAGCCACCCCGCCGTCTGCGTGGTGTGCGCCATCAACACCCCCACCGCAAACAATATGAACGCCTCGAAGCAGTTTTGATGCGCCGCCACTGCACGGGCGCCGAAACCTGTGAGTTGCGCCTGTTGCTGACGCGGCAGGTGATTGTTGTAACCGCCCTGCTCTTTCATGGCCTTGGTCACGGGCATGCGGGCCACGTAGATCAGCAAGGCGCTGATAAACACGCACCAGAACGGAATACTCATCAAGCGGCCTCTTTATTGGCTTCGGGCAATGGCGCCTCTGTAGGGGTATAGACCATCACATCGAGAACGTCGGAATGAAACTCCCGGCGATACAACACCAGCACCACGCCAGCACTCATCAACATGAACAGCCATGGGCTGACGAACCAGGCCAGCATGGTCATGCCAAAGTAGTAAGAACGCAGGCCAAAGTTGAACTGGTTGGCCGCCATGGAAATTACCCGGGCGGCTCGGGCGGCGAAGGCTTTGCGCTCTTGTTCGGACACGTGACGTTCGCCAATCATCGGCGCCGACCCGATCAAAATGGCGGCGAAGTTGTACTGGCGCATGCACCAGCTGAAGGTGAAGAACGCATAGACAAACACCAGCGCCAGGCACAGTAACTTGATCTCGGACATCCCCTGCGACGCCTGTTGCACCATCGGAATATCCGCCAGCAACGACACGGCCCGTTCCGACGCACCGAGTACGGTGAGAATGCCAGCCAGGATAATCAGCGTGCTGGAGGCAAAGAACGAGGCGTTACGCTCCAGGTTGCCGACCACGCTGGCGTCGGCGATGCGGTTGTCGCGCAAGAGCATGCGGCGCATCCAGTCTTCACGGTACAGGTGCAGCACACTGGCCAGGCATGCGGTGTCGCGGCCCTTCCATGAGGCATAGCGCGTGTAACCGCCCCAGCAGATGACAAACCACAGCGCGGCAACGATGTGGATGATATTGGCGTGGATGAACGACATGCAGGTCCTTAAACGTGGGCTGAAGCTGAGTTTTCAATACGAATTGGCTGTGCAAGGCAACCACTACCTCTCGCGTTCAACGTTACATAAGCGCTTGTTCAATGCAAAGTCGAAAAAGGGCGCACTTCATTAAATTCTATCGATTGAACATCATCAATAGCTGTCATATTTGACAGCTATTCAGTCTTATTTTTACCGGTTAGCCTCCAAGGTATTGCTCGTAGCCTCTTGAACTTTATCAATCGGCACCTGGAGAATTCCTATGCTCAGCCCCCAAAAAAAATCAGCCGCGGCTCCTGATGAACAATGGCTTGATCCGTTTTTTGGGGAGGCTGGCGTAGCCCATCAATTTTCTGCAGGAAGTGACCCACTGCAAATTATTTCCAGAAGACCCGACGAAAAGTTACTTCTGGCAGGCGGCGTCTACTGGGAAGGTCATCAAGACTTCCAGCTTGTCCAACTGCTGGAAAATGGCAGCCGGGATCCTGATTTTGCGGATGACGGAATACTCAAGGGCGGGTTTAAGGTTGGATCTCAGGCCTCTCTACACGGCGCCCAACTTTACAAAGATGGGAAGATCCTGGTCATTGGTACACACCGCGACGATATTGAGTATCTTGCTTTCGCGCGCTTTCTCGAAAACGGCAAACCTGATTACACGTTTGGCGATGAAGGTCTGGTACTGAATCCCTACCCAACCCACTTGAGTAACCTGGCCGTTTCAACCAGACCCCATCTTTCAATGACTCAACCAACCTCCAACACTGCAATCGGTCCAAATGGCGAGATCATAATGGCGGGTTGGATGAGCATCTTTCGATACGACCCAGACGGCAAACTTGATCTGTCATTTAACGGAAGCGGCAGCATCAATGTCGATTTCGTCATCCATGCAGTCGGCGCGTCCGCTGATGGCGCCATTACTGTCGTCGGATCCAGCTCCGTAGGCTTTAGCCCTCAGAACGAAGGTATCGTCGCCCGCTTCAAAGCTGATGGAACTCCAGACAATTCCTTTGGGACGAGCGGCATCACGAGAATCCGCATCGACGAAGCCGATACAGTATTTTCAGGCCTGTTACTGCGCGAAGATGGCAGTACGTTCGTGACTGGCTCGTTGGACCGAACCCCGAACGATGTTTGGGGCAACGGCCGCCGGGGAGTGCTTGCAGCGTTTAATGGAAATGGTTGGCCGAATCTTGTTTTCAACGGCGGCAAAGCGGTGGTGTCCGAGCTGCCATCAAGCGCAGCCAACGCATGGTCTGACATTGGCGGAGACCCTGCACATGGAATTGTCGTCGTTGGCCTGTCAGGCGCGAGAAGCAGGGAGAGTTTGCTGATCGCCCGTTATGAGGCTACGGGAAAACTCGACATCACGTTCGGCGACGAAGGCTTTCTGAATTCCCGCTTTGGAAAAGATTACGAGTTCTGGAAGTCGGTGGTTGTGCAACCCGATCAAAAAATCTTTGTTTCGGGTGATTGCCGGTATTTTTTTGACAGGGCGACTGTTGCGCGGTTTCTAGCCAACAGAGAGTAGTAACTGCTGATAAAAAAATGCCCCGTATCGATTGATACGGGGCATTTCTATAGAGACTCAAGACCCGCTTGTGGCGGGCCATGAAGCAACTTAAGCCAGCACTTCTTCGCGCTTGCCCAGCAGACGATCGCAAACCACCGCAACCACCAAGGTCATCACCGACGGCACCAGCCACGCCAGACCTTGCTCGCTCAGCGGCAGGTGGGACAGCTGAGCTGGCATCCAGTCCGCCAGACCCGCCCCCTTGAGCGCATCGATCATGCCGAAGATGAACGACACCAACATCACGGGGCCAACGATACGGCCCTGTTCATGCCAGAAGTCTTTGCAGAAGCTCAGCGCTACCAGGGCGATGCACGGCGGGTAAATCGCCGTCAGTACCGGGATCGAGAACGCAATCAGCTTGGTAAGGCCCAGGTTGGACACAAACAGGGAGAACACGGCGAGGATGATGACCAATGTCTTGTAGGACAGTGGCAGCACACGGCTGAAGTATTCGGCGCATGCACACGTCAGACCGACCGCCGTGACCAGACAGGCCAGGGAGATCAGCACCGCCAGGAAACCGCTGCCCAAAGAACCAAAGGTGTGCTGAACATAGGCGTGCAACACCGCGGCACCGTTGGCTGCACCGGCCGCCACTTCATGGCTGCCGGAACCGAGACGAAACAGGCTGACATACACCAGCGCCAGGCCCACGCCGGCAATCAGCCCGGCAATGATCGCGTAGCGGGTGATCAGCGCTGGTGACTCGACGCCACGGGAGCGGATCGCGTTGACGATGACGATGCCGAACACCAGCGCGCCAAGGGTATCCATGGTCAGGTAACCGTTGATGAACCCTTGGGAGAACGGCGCCGCGACATACTCAGGCGTCGCCACGCCGATGTCACCGGCAGGCAGCGCAAATGCGGCGATGCCGAGTGCGGCCAGGGCGATGATCTTCAGGGGGGCGAGGAAACGTCCTACGGTATCCAGCAAACGGCCCGGATAGAGCGAAATGAAGAACACCAGCAGGAAGTACACCGAGCTGTAGAGGAACAGCGCCAGCGGGCTTTCGCCGGTCAGCGGCGCCAGACCCACTTCGAACGATACGGTCGCGGTACGCGGCGTGGCGAACAGCGGGCCGACCGCGAGGTAGCACGCAGCGGCCAGCAGGCCGCCGGCGATTTTGCCGATCGGGCTGCTCAAGGCATCCATCGCACCACCGACCTTGGCCAACGCAACCACGGTGATCACCGGCAAACCGACTGCCGTGATCAAGAAGCCTAGCGCCGCCATCCAGACATTGGGCCCGGACTGCAAACCGACGATAGGCGGGAAGATGATGTTGCCAGCCCCGACAAACAGGGCAAACGTCATAAAACCAAGTGCCAGGATGTCCTGACCTTTCAAGACTTTCATTAAGGAAATACCACACTACTGAATCGGAATTTAGAGAGGGATTTCCCTGAGGGGTGAGGGAAATGCTGTCGGTCCGTATAGGACTGACCCGTTTAGCGCGACGCTTCCTTGTGGGACGCAAACGCAAAAATGGCGGCTAGCCTAACGAATTTGCCCGACAAACGCACTGTTAAGGGGCGATCTATCCGATACGCGACATTTCCGTGTCGCGTTTACATATCTAATTTACCTAAGAAGAGCCCCGTGGCGAGGGAACTTGCTTCCGCTCGGCTGCGCAGCAGTGGTAAATCCATTGCATGCGGCGTACCGGACAATCTTCGACGGCCTGTTTTGGGGCCGCTTCGCAGCCCAGCGGGAGCAAGCGCCCTCGCCACAAAAAGCACTGCAAATATCTAAACACCAGAAACGACAAAGGCCACCCGAAGGTGGCCTTTGTTTGGTGAAGCGTCAGCTAAGCGCGAGGCTTATTTGATCGCCCAACCGGTCAGCTCGGACAATGCCTTGCCGATGTCTGCCAGCGAACGCACGGTTTTAACGCCTGCGTCTTCCAGGGCAGCAAACTTCTCGTCTGCAGTGCCTTTGCCGCCAGAGATGATTGCGCCAGCATGGCCCATGCGCTTGCCCGCAGGGGCAGTCACACCAGCGATGTAGGAAACAACCGGCTTGGTCACGTGTGCCTTGATGTAGGCAGCCGCTTCTTCTTCAGCCGAACCGCCGATCTCACCGATCATGACGATCGCTTCGGTCTTCGGGTCTTCCTGGAACAGCTTCAGGATGTCGATGAAGTTCGAACCCGGGATCGGGTCACCACCGATGCCGACGCAAGTCGACTGACCGAAACCGGCGTCAGTAGTTTGCTTCACAGCTTCGTAGGTCAGGGTGCCGGAACGGGAAACGATACCGACCTTGCCTGGCAAGTGAATGTGACCTGGCATGATGCCGATCTTGCATTCGCCTGGAGTGATCACGCCTGGGCAGTTAGGACCGATCAGGACTACGCCCAGCTCGTCGCACTTAACTTTAGCGTCCAGCATGTCCAGGGTAGGAATGCCTTCGGTGATGCAGACGATCAGCTTGATGCCGCCGAAAGCAGCTTCCAGGATCGAATCCTTGCAGAAAGGAGCCGGAACGTAGATCACGCTGGCGGTAGCGCCAGTGGCAGCTACAGCGTCTTTCACGGTGTTGAACACTGGCAGGCCCAGGTGCTCGGTGCCGCCTTTGCCTGGAGTTACGCCGCCAACCATCTTGGTGCCGTATTCGATGGCTTGCTGGGTGTGGAAACTACCTTGCGAACCGGTAATACCCTGGCAGATAACTTTGGTGTCTTTATTGATCAGGACGCTCATTATTTGCCCTCCGCAGCTTTAACGACTTGTTGAGCAGCGTCGGTCAGGCTGGTAGCAGCGATGATGTTCAAACCGCTTTCTGCCAGTACTTTAGCGCCCAGCTCAGCGTTGTTGCCTTCAAGGCGAACAACAACCGGGATTTTCACGCCGACTTCTTTCACAGCGCCGATGATGCCTTCGGCAATCATGTCGCAACGAACGATGCCGCCGAAGATGTTGACCAATACTGCAGCGACGTTAGTGTCGGACAGGATGATCTTGAACGCTTCGGTAACGCGTTCTTTGGTAGCACCGCCGCCCACGTCGAGGAAGTTGGCTGGTTTGCCGCCATGCAGGTTGACGATGTCCATGGTACCCATGGCCAGGCCAGCACCGTTGACCATGCAACCGATGTTGCCTTCCAGCGCTACGTAGTTCAGTTCGAACTTGGCAGCGTGCGCTTCGCGCGGATCGTCTTGCGACGGATCGTGGAAAGTCTTCAGCTTAGGCTGACGGTACATGGCGTTGGCGTCGATGTTGATCTTGGCGTCGAGGCAATGCAGATCGCCGTCAGCCTTGATCACCAGCGGGTTCACTTCCAGCAGAGCCAGGTCGTGATCCTTGAACAGCTTGGCCAGACCTACGAAGATCTTGGCGAACTGAGCAACTTGCTTGCCTTCCAGACCCAGCTGGAATGCCAGCTCGCGACCCTGGAATGGCTGGGCGCCAACCAGTGGATCGATCGTGGCTTTCAGAATTTTTTCTGGAGTGTCGTGAGCGATTTTCTCGATGTCCACGCCACCTTCGGTGGAAGCCATGAACACGATGCGACGGCTCGAACGGTCAACGACAGCGCCCAGGTACAGCTCTTTAGCGATATCAGTGCACGATTCAACCAGGATCTTGGTGACTGGCTGGCCATTGGCGTCAGTCTGGTAAGTCACCAGGCGCTTGCCCAGCCACTGCTGTGCGAATGCCTTGGCGTCTTCTTTGCTGCGAACCAGCTTTACGCCGCCCGCTTTACCGCGACCACCAGCGTGGACCTGGGCTTTGACAACCCACTCGGTGCCGCCGATTTTGTCGCAAGCTTCTGCTGCTGCTTCCGGGGTGTCTACTGCGAAACCCTGGGATACTGGCAGGCCGTACTCAGCGAACAGCTGCTTACCCTGATACTCGTGAAGATTCATGCTTATTACCGTCTTCGTTAGGTACTGCGCATTCGGTGCTGCACTTGTTCAAGTGCCGCACCACCTGTGACTGCTGCTTGCGTAGCCTTTCCGGACAACCGGTGCAGCTACGCAAGACTGCGTCCAGCGGATATTCCGCGGTGAGTCTTGCATGCAAGGCTCACGACGGGCCATACCGCCGTGGTTTCTTATTGTCTTAACGCTTCTTGCGGTTGGCGATGTGGATGGCGCCGCCATTCACAGCCAGAGCAGCTTCGTGCAAGGCTTCAGACAGGGTCGGATGGGAGAAAACCATCATGCCCAGGTCTTCAGCGCTGGTGCCGAACTCCATGCCGATCGCGCCCTGCTGAACCAGTTCTGCAGCGCTCGGGCCAATCACGTGGACGCCCAATACGCGGTCAGTCTTGGCATCAGCAATGACTTTCACGAAACCGCCGGTGTCGTTGGCTGCCATGGCACGGCCACTGGCTGCGAACGGGAAGGTGCCAACGTTAACTTCAACGCCTTCAGCCTTCAATACCTGCTCGGTCTTGCCGACCCACGCGATTTCCGGGTGAGTATAAATAACAGACGGGATCAGGTCATAGTTGATTTGGGCTTTGTGGCCCTTGATGCGCTCAACCACCATGATGCCTTCTTCGGACGCCTTGTGCGCCAGCATCATGCCGCGAACCACGTCACCGATCGCGTAAACGCCCGGTACGCTGGTGGCGCACTGGTCGTCAACGAATACGAAACCGCGCTCGTCGATGTTCACACCGCTGTCGGCAGCCAACAGTTCGGTGGTCACTGGACGGCGACCAACGGCAACGATCAGCTTGTCGAAGGTGATGTTCTGTTCGCCGTTGGCATCGGTGTAGTTCACCACGACTTCGTCGCCGTTCACTTTGGAACCGGTAACGCGAGCGCCCAGCTTGATGTCCAGACCTTGTTTGGTCAGGGTCTTGAAGGCTTCTTTGGAAACGGCTTCGTCAGCGGCTGGCAGGAACTTTTCCAGCGCTTCCAGGACAACCACCTGCGAACCCAGACGCGACCAGACCGAACCCAGTTCCAGACCGATGACGCCAGCGCCGATCACGCCCAGACGCTTGGGAACGGATTGGAATTCCAGCGCGCCGGTCGAATCGACGATGACGTTCTGGTCAACCGGAGCCGGTGGAATGTCGATCGGACGCGAGCCCGAAGCCAGAATCACGTTCTCGGCTTCGATGATTTCAACGGTGCCGTCTGGCTTGGTCAGCTCGACTTTCTTGCCAGCCAGCAGCTTGCCGTGGCCTTGCAGGGAAGTGACGCCGTTCGCCTTGAACAGGGTGGCAACGCCAGAGGTCAGGCCTTTGACGATGTTGGCTTTACGGCCAACCATTGCCGCCACGTCCATGGTCACGCCAGCGTGATTGATGCCGTGGATCGCGAAGCCTTCTTTGGCTTCCTTGTACTTCCAGGAGCTGTCCAGCAGCGCCTTGGATGGAATGCAGCCGACGTTCAGGCAAGTACCGCCGAGGGCCAGTTTGCCTTCCTTGTCGGTGTATTTCTCGATGCAGGCAGTGGAGAGGCCCAGTTGCGCTGCTTTAATGGCAGCCACGTAGCCGCCAGGGCCCGCGCCAATCACTACCACGTCGAATTTCTGAGTCATAAAAAAGGTTCCCTTTTAGCAGCAAGCTTCAAGCCGCGAGCTGCAAGTTGAAGCCCATTCGCATGTTTTGCGCTTGAGGCTTGCAGCTTGCAGCTTGCAGCTGCTTTTTAGATATCCAGCAGCAAACGAGCCGGGTCTTCCAGCAGGTTCTTGATGGTAACCAGGAAGGTCACAGCTTCTTTGCCATCGATCAGACGGTGATCGTAGGACAGAGCGAGGTACATCATCGGACGGATCACGACCTGACCGTTGATCGCCATAGGACGCTGCAGAATGTTGTGCATGCCCAGGATGGCCGCTTGCGGCGGGTTGACGATCGGAGTCGACATCATCGAACCGAAAGTACCACCGTTGGTGATGGTGAACGTACCGCCGGTCATTTCGTCCATCGACAGTTTGCCGTCGCGAGCCTTCTTGCCGAAGGTGGCGATGCCGCCTTCGATTTCAGCCAGGCTCATCAGTTCGGCGTTACGCAGAACCGGTACAACCAGGCCGCGGTCGCTGGAAACAGCCACGCCGACGTCGGCATAACCGTGGTAAACGATGTCGGCACCGTCGATCGACGCGTTGACAGCCGGGAAGCGTTTCAGCGCTTCGGTGGCAGCCTTGACGAAGAACGACATGAAGCCCAGGCGCACGCCGTTGTGGGACTTCTCGAACAGGTCCTTGTACTTCGAACGCAGGGCCATGACTTCAGTCATGTCGACTTCGTTGAAGGTGGTCAGCATCGCCATGTTCGACTGGGCTTCTACCAGGCGCTTGGCCACGGTAGCGCGAACGCGAGTCATCGGAACGCGCTTCTCGATGCGGTCGCCAGCGGCGAACACAGGAGCAGCGGCAGCCGGAGCAGCAGCCTTGGCAGGCGCGGCAGCCGGAGCGGCTTTCTTGGCAGCAACGGCTGCAACCACGTCTTCCTTGGTCACACGACCGCCTTTGCCAGTGCCGGCAACGGAAGCGATGTTGATGCCGTTTTCTTCAGCCAGCTTGCGAGCAGCCGGTGCAGCAACAGGATCGTCTTCGCCTTCGGCGGCTGGCGCAGCAGCTTGTGCAGCAGCCGGAGCCGCGGCAGCAGCTGGAGCGGCAGCAGCGCCGCCCGCTTCGATGGAGCCCAGCACTTCGTCGGACAGAACGGTGTCGCCTTCGTTCTTGACGATAGCGCCCAGCACGCCGTCAGCGGTAGCCAACACTTCCAGCACAACCTTGTCGGTTTCGATGTCGACGATCAGGTCGTCACGCTTTACAGCGTCGCCCGGTTTTTTGTGCCAGGTGGCAACGGTGCCATCGGCAACCGATTCCGGGAAAGTGGGGGCTTTGATTTCGATAGCCATTATCTGTGGGTCCTTAAATTCGGTTTCAGGTGCGCGAAGGCGTTAAACAGTAAAGGCGTCTTGCAGCAGTTTTTCCTGCTGCTCAGCGTGCATCGATGCATAACCACAAGCAGGTGCAGCAGAAGCATCACGGCCGGCGTACTCAAGAACGAGTGCCTTGTTGTGATTGCCCACGATGCGGCGCATGTGGTGCTGGCTGCAGTACCAGGCACCCTGGTTCATCGGCTCTTCCTGACACCAAACGATATGTTTGAGGTTGGTGTACGGAGCCAGGACTTCATTCAAGTCGTCCTCAGGGAATGGGTACAGCTGCTCGATACGCACGATGGCGATGTCATCACGACCTTCGGCACGGCGTTTTTCCAGCAGGTCGTAGTAGACCTTGCCGCTACACAGAACAATGCGCTCGACCTTTTTCGGGTCTTGAACATCGATTTCCGGGATCACGGTCTGGAACGAACCTTCGGCCAGATCTTCCAGGGTCGATATGGCCAGTTTGTGACGCAGCAGCGACTTCGGAGTCAGAACGATCAATGGCTTGCGCAGCGGGCGAATCACCTGACGACGCAGCAAGTGGTAGATCTGGGCTGGCGTGGTCGGTACGGCTACCTGAATGTTGTGCTCGGCGCACAGTTGCAGGTAACGCTCCAGACGCGCCGACGAGTGCTCCGGCCCCTGACCTTCATAACCGTGCGGCAGCAGCATGGTCAGACCGCAAAGACGGCCCCACTTGTGCTCGCCGCTGGTGATGAACTGGTCGATAACCACTTGGGCACCGTTGGCGAAGTCGCCGAACTGGGCTTCCCAGATCACCAGCGCCTCAGGCGTGGTGGTCGAGTAACCGTATTCGAACGCCAGCACGGCTTCTTCGGACAGGAACGAATCGTACAGGTCGAAACGTGGCTGGCCCTTGTACAGGTTTTGCAGCGGGACGTAGGTCCCCGCGTCTTTCTGGTTGTGCAAGACAGCGTGACGGTGCGAGAACGTGCCGCGACCGATGTCCTGACCCGTCATGCGAATCGGGTGACCTTCGAACGCCAGGGTCGCGTACGCCATGGTTTCGGCGTAACCCCAGTTGATCGGCAGGCCGCCGGCTTGCATCTTCTGACGGTCTTCGTAGATTTTCGAGACCTGGCGCTGAACCACGAAGCCTTCCGGGATTTCCAGCAGCTTGGCGGACAGTTCCTGCAAGGTTTTCAGATCGAAACGCGTGTCGTGACGCGCGGTCCAGGCGTGGCCCAGATACGGACGCCAGTCCACGAACAACTCTTTGTTCGGCTCTTTGACCAGGCTTTTTACAACATGCAGGCCGTTGTCCAGCGCGTTGCGGTATTCGTCGACTTTCGCCTGAACACGCTCTGCGTCGAGTACACCGCTCTGGGTCAGACGATCGGCGTACAGCTCACGGGTGGTGCGCTGCTTGGTGATCTGCTGATACATGATCGGCTGGGTGCCACTTGGCTCGTCGGCCTCGTTGTGGCCACGACGACGGTAGCAGACCAGGTCGATTACCACGTCACGCTTGAACTGCATGCGGTAGTCGATGGCCAACTGGGTCACGAACAATACGGCTTCCGGATCATCACCATTCACATGGAGGATCGGCGCCTGGATCATTTTCGCAACGTCGGTCGCGTACTCGGTGGAACGCGAGTCCAGCGGGTTGCTGATGGTGAAACCGACCTGGTTGTTGATCACGATGTGCACGGTGCCGCCGGTCTTGAAACCGCGGGTTTGCGACATCTGGAAGGTTTCCATCACCACGCCCTGACCGGCGAATGCCGCGTCACCGTGGATGGAGATCGGCAGAACCTTCTCGCCTGTAGGGTCGTTACGACGATCCTGACGGGCGCGAACCGAACCTTCGACCACTGGAGATACGATTTCCAGGTGGGACGGGTTGAACGCCATCGCCAAGTGAACTTCACCGCCGGTGGTCATGACGTTGGACGAGAAGCCCTGGTGATACTTAACGTCACCGGAACCCAGCTCGACCTTCTTCTTGCCTTCGAACTCGTCGAACAGCTCGCGCGGGTTCTTGCCGAAAGTGTTGACCAGCACGTTCAGACGGCCACGGTGGGCCATGCCGATAACGATTTCCTTGGTGCCGTAGGAACCGGAACGCTGGATCAACTCGTCGAGCATCGGAATCAGGCTCTCGCCGCCTTCCAGGCCGAAACGCTTGGTACCCGGGTATTTGGTGCCCAGGTATTTTTCCAGGCCTTCGCCGGCGGTGACGCGCTCGAGCAGGTGGCTCTTGATGTCGGCGGAGTACGTCGGACGACCACGCACGCTTTCCAGACGCTGCTGGAACCACTGGCGCTGCTCGGAATCGGTGATATGCGTAAATTCAGCGCCGATGGTGCGGCAATATGTCTGCTGCAACGCTTCGTGAATTTCGCGTAGGCTCGCCTCCTCTTTGCCGATGAACAGGTCGCCGGCACGGAAGGTCGTATCAAGATCGGCATTGGTCAAGCCGTAATGATTGATCGACAGGTCTGCAGGTGCAGGACGCTGCCACAGCCCCAGCGGGTCAAGCTGGGCTGCCTGGTGGCCACGCATACGGTAGGCCTGGATCAATCGCAGCACTTCAACTTGCTTCTTCTCGTGCTCACTGCTCACGCTGCCGGCGGAAACCGGTTGGGCGCGGCGCTGGTTCTTTGCCAGCAAGACGAAATGATCGCGAATTGTGGAGTGCGAAACATCGGTGGCAGAGCTGCCGTCAATAGGCAGCTTCTGAAAGTAGGTGCGCCACTCTTCTGGCACAGCGTTAGGGTCGTGCAGGTAGAGCTCATAAAGCTCTTCCACATAGGCAGCGTTTCCACCTGAAAGGTAGGCGCTGTTCCACATGCGCTGCATCACGCTTTCTTGCATGCTTGGTCACCCTCGGTTAGGGGAACACCACCGGCGTCGACACCGAGCAAACTTGCAGAAGTCCGAATGCAGCGACCAAAACAAGCCACTTAGGATCACGCTGATAGTCCGGGTACCAGCCCGGATGCCCCTGCTTGTCTCATTTCTTCAAAATAAGAGCCGCAGCCTTGTAAGCTGCTGCCCAGGTTAAAACTACGGCGCCGGTTGAAGCCTGCGCCGTAGCATCTACGGGTACAGCGGTCTTGCAGTTACAGCTGAATCACACGCCGCTTTGCAGCAGCATGTTACGCACGTGACCGATGGCCTTAGTCGGGTTCAGGCCTTTCGGACAGACGTTGACGCAGTTCATGATCCCGCGGCAGCGGAATACGCTGAACGGGTCATCCAGCGAAGCCAGACGCTCGGCAGTCTTGGTGTCGCGGCTGTCTGCCAGGAAGCGGTACGCTTGCAGCAGTGCAGCCGGGCCCAGGAACTTGTCCGGGTTCCACCAGAAGGACGGGCAAGAGGTCGAGCAGCAAGCGCACAGGATGCACTCGTACAGACCGTCGAGCTTTTCACGCTCTTCCGGGGTCTGCAGACGTTCGATGGCCGGAGCCGGCGTGTCGTTCTGCAGGTATGGCTTAACCTTCTCGTATTGCTTGTAGAAGATGCTCATATCGACGACCAGGTCACGGATAACCGGCAAACCTGGCAGCGGACGAACAATCAGCTTGTTACCTTTTACGACAGAAGACAGCGGCGTGACGCAGGCCAGGCCGTTTTTGCCGTTGATGTTCATGCCGTCGGAACCACAAACACCTTCACGGCAAGAGCGACGATAGGAGAAACCTTCGTCCTGCTCTTTGATCAGGGCCAGCACGTCCAGCACCATCAGGTCTTTACCACCGGTGTCGACCTGGAATTCCTGCATGAACGGCGCAGCGTCCTGATCAGGGTTGTAGCGATAAACACTGACTTGCAACATGGCGGCCACCCTTAATAAGTCCGAATCTTAGGTTCAAAAGTCGGAACAGTTTTCGGCGAGAAGTTCACGGCACGCTTGGTCACGCGCTTGTCACCCGGGAAGTACAGGGTGTGGCACAGCCAGTTTTCGTCGTCGCGATCTTCGTAGTCTTCACGGGCGTGAGCGCCGCGGGACTCTTTGCGGATCTCTGCAGCGATGGCGGTGGCTTCGGCCACTTCCAGCAGGTTTTGCAGTTCCAGGGCTTCGATTCGAGCGGTGTTGAACGCCTGGCTCTTGTCGTTGATCTTGACGTTGGCGATACGGCCACGCAGGTCAGCCAGCTGGGCAATACCCTTCTGCATGTATTCACCGGTACGGAATACACCGAAGTAGTTCTGCATGCAGCTTTGCAGTTCTTTACGCAGAGTGGCGACGTCTTCGCCTTCTGTACGCGAGTTCAGGCCATCGAGACGAGCCAGGGCTGCGTCGATGTCGGACTGGCGAGGACGGGCGTAATCAACGCCTTCCTTCAGGGTCTGCTCCAGGAACAGACCGGCCGCACGGCCGAATACCACCAGGTCGAGCAGCGAGTTGCCACCCAGACGGTTGGCACCGTGAACCGATACGCAGGCCACTTCGCCCACTGCGAACAGACCAGGAATGATCTGGTCGACGCCGTCGGCGTCCTGGGTGATTGCCTGGCCATGAATGTTGGTGGCAACGCCGCCCATCATATAGTGGCAGGTTGGAACGACCGGAATCGGCGCCACGGCTGGATCGACGTGGGCGAAAGTCTTGGACAGTTCCATGATGCCTGGCAGACGACTGTGCAGAACTTCTTCACCGAGGTGATCGAGTTTCAGCATTACGTGGTCGCCATCCGGACCGCAACCGTTGCCGGCGATGATTTCTTTAACCATCGAACGGGCAACAACGTCACGACCTGCAAGGTCTTTGGCGTTCGGAGCATAACGCTCCATGAAACGCTCGCCGTGCTTGTTGATCAGGTAACCGCCTTCACCGCGGCAACCTTCAGTCACCAATACACCGGCGCCGGCGATGCCGGTCGGGTGGAACTGCCACATTTCAATGTCTTGTACCGGCACGCCAGCACGCAGAGCCATGCCGACGCCGTCACCTGTGTTGATCAGGGCATTGGTGGTGGACGAGTAGATACGACCTGCACCGCCAGTCGCCAATACGGTGGCGTTAGCGCGAACGTAGGAAGTTTCGCCGGTTTCGATGCAGATGACGATCATGCCGACAAAGGCACCGTCTTCGTTCTTCACCAGATCCACACCGTAGTATTCGTTGAGGAATACGGTGCCAGCCTTGAGGTTGGCCTGGTACAGGGTGTGCAGCAGTGCGTGACCGGTACGGTCGGCAGCGGCGCATGTACGTGCAGCCTGGCCACCTTTACCGAAGTCTTTCGACTGACCGCCGAACGGACGCTGATAGATGCGGCCCTGTTCGGTACGGGAGAACGGCAAACCCATGTGCTCGAGTTCGAAAACAGCTTCCGGGCCTACGGAACACATGTATTCGATAGCGTCCTGGTCACCGATGTAGTCGGAACCCTTGACGGTATCGTACATGTGCCAGCGCCAGTCATCGTTCGGATCTGCCGAGGCGATGGCGCAGGTGATGCCACCCTGGGCGGATACAGTGTGCGAACGAGTCGGGAAAACCTTGGTAACTACGGCAGTCTTGTGACCACCTTGTGCCAGTTGCAGCGCAGCGCGCATGCCAGCACCGCCGCCGCCAATGATGATGGCGTCGAACGAAAGCGTATTAACTGTAGTAGACATGAATCAGATACCCCAGAGAATCTGCACACCCCAGACGAAGTAAGCGAACATCGCAACGCCGCATACCGCCTGAAAAAGGAAACGTATTGCAGTTGCGGACTTGCCGAACGCCATTGGCGTCAGGTAGTCGGTCGCGATGGTCCACATGCCGACCCAGGCGTGAGCGCCGAGGGCAACGAGGGCCAGGAGACTGAAAATACGCATCCAGTTGCTTGCGAACAGTTCATGCCATTGGGCGTAGCCGATGCCAGGGTTGGCGACGACGTATCCGATCAGGAAAATGAAATAAGCCGCGAGAACGACCGCAGACACACGTTGTGCCATCCAGTCATAGAGGCCCGAACGGGACAGGTTCGTGACGTTAGTTACCATATCCAAACTCCTGCCAGAACGATTACCACCACGGAAACGGCGATAACGATTTTCGAGCCCAGTTTGCCGCCTTCAAGCGACTCGCCGATGCCCATGTCCATGATCAAATGGCGCACACCGGCAACCAGGTGATACAGCAAGGCGGACAGGATGCCCCAAATCACTAGCTTGGCTAGCGGACTGGTCAGACACGCTTTCACCTGACCGAAGCCTTCTTCCGAGTCGAGCGACTTGTCCAATGCATAAAGCATGATGGCCAGGCTGACAAAGAGGATGATTCCGGAGATTCGGTGAAGAATGGACGTGTAAGCAGTGACTGGGAGTTTGATGGTCCTTAGGTCTAGGTTTACAGGTCGTTGGCTATTCACGGCTTTTTTTCACACTGAAGAGCCCCTAACAATCAGGGCAAAGTTGTTGGGGAGTGCACTGGTCAGGTACCCACCACCCAGGGAGTGCGACCCCCAGTAAAGCAGGCCCAAAAGCCCCTGGCGGTCGGAGGCCGAGTATAGACAGTTAGGCTACTAATGACAACGCGTTCACCTTCCCCTAATAGCTCATTGCACAAGTTGGATAAAAGGCGTAAATGGCAGTCAATTTCGAGGAAAAAGTCCGGTTAAAGCCTTCTGGAGCAAGACTTTAGGCAAATTGACATTCGAATTTATCTCACTATAGTGGTGCGGGCCCTGCGTGGGGGGTCTGTCTGATGATTTCAAGCATAAATAGGAGGCCACATGGCTGACAAAAAAGCGCAGTTGATCATCGAGGGCGCAGCCCCCGTCGAGCTGCCCATTTTAACCGGCACCGTTGGTCCCGATGTAATCGACGTTCGGGGCCTGACGGCCACGGGCCGTTTCACCTTTGACCCTGGTTTCATGTCGACAGCTTCCTGCGAGTCGAAGATCACCTATATCGACGGCGACAACGGCATTCTGCTGCACCGCGGTTACCCGATCGAACAGCTCGCTGAAAAATCGGACTACCTGGAAACCTGCTATCTGCTGCTCAACGGCGAATTGCCGACCGCAGAACAGAAGGCCCAGTTCGTCAGCACCGTGAAGAACCACACCATGGTTCACGAGCAGCTGAAGACCTTCTTCAACGGCTTCCGTCGCGACGCTCACCCAATGGCCGTCATGTGCGGCGTAGTCGGCGCCCTCTCGGCCTTCTACCACGACTCCCTCGACATCAATAACCCGCAGCATCGCGAAATTTCCGCGATCCGCCTGGTTGCCAAGATGCCGACCCTGGCAGCGATGGTTTACAAGTACTCCATGGGCCAACCCATGATGTACCCGCGCAACGACCTGACGTACGCGGAAAACTTCCTGCACATGATGTTCAACACCCCGTGCGAGATCAAACCGATCAGCCCGGTACTCGCCAAGGCCATGGACCGGATCTTCATCCTCCATGCCGACCACGAGCAGAACGCATCGACTTCCACTGTACGCCTGGCCGGTTCTTCGGGTGCCAACCCGTTCGCCTGTATCGCCGCCGGCATCGCTGCGCTGTGGGGCCCTGCCCACGGCGGCGCGAACGAAGCTGTTCTGACCATGCTCGATGAAATTGGCGATGTGTCGAACATCGACAAGTACATTGCCAAGGCCAAGGACAAGAACGATCCGTTCAAACTGATGGGCTTCGGTCACCGGGTTTACAAAAACCGCGACCCACGCGCTACCGTCATGAAGCAGACTTGCGACGAAGTGCTGAAGGAACTGGGTATCAAGCACGACAAGCAACTCGAACTGGCCATGCGCCTGGAAGAGATCGCGCTGACCGACCCGTACTTCATCGAACGCTCGCTGTACCCGAACGTCGACTTCTACTCGGGGATCATCCTCAAGGCGATCGGCATTCCAACCAGCATGTTCACCGTGATCTTCGCCCTGGCGCGGACTGTCGGCTGGATCTCCCACTGGAAAGAAATGCTCTCCAGCCCGTACAAGATTGGCCGTCCTCGCCAGCTGTACACCGGCTACGAGTCGCGTGACATCACCAAGCTGGAAGACCGCAAATAAGACCTGTCTTGCGATAACGTCTTAAGCTGTACCGGGAACGGCCTCTATTTATATAGAGGCCGTTTTTGTTTGTGCGGTCTCAGCGGCCTTGGGGCCGACTGGGTTTTTGGTTGTGTACATATCCGTTTCTGCGGTAACGGCTACTTATGGCTTCGCTCTTACAGCGAGTCCCTTTTTCAAACGCCAAAAAGGAAACAAAAGGCTTCGCCCCGGCGTACGGCGCCTCGCTGAGGCTCCGCGATCCCTCGCTACGGCGTCCATCAGGGGGCATCGCCTAAGGTCTGCCGAAGGGGCGAGAGAACAAGATCAAGATCAACGTCAAAAGCCAAAGCCAAAGCCAAAGCCAAAGCCAAAGCCAAAAGGATCACTGCCTTTGGAAAGCTTGCGTACATCCGCAAGAACAGGTCGGCTGTCAGGCTGCCTTCGCGGGCAAGCCTCGCTCCTACAAGGGGTTCGCTGTACACGCTTCGCTCTTCACCACTCATCAGGCCGAGCGTTAGCTCGCCTGCAGCTTGGCCGTCATCGCTGGCAGGCCAGCTCCCACTGGGTTAGGTGTTCACCTGCAAGTCATTGGTCGGCTGTCAGGCCGCCTTCGCGGGCAAGCCTCGCTCCTACAAGGGGTTCGGTGTAAACGCTTCGCTCTTCACCACTCATCAGGCCGAGCGTTAGCTCGCCTGCAGCTCTTGATCTTGATCTACCCGCCCCTTTCGGGAGGCTGAGTGGAGGTGTTCATCCGGGGAGTGGCGCGCAGCGCCGTT
>NZ_JASCOM010000090.1:0-22732 GCF_029959925.1 Pseudomonas sp. PS02303 | reverse complement strand
GGGCAAGCCTCGCTCCTACGGGTTCTCCGTTGCCTGTGTAGGAGCGAGGCTTGCCCGCGAAGGCGCCCTCTCAGACACCAAAGGATTATTTGCCTAGCTTGCGCAGTTCATCCGATTCGACAATCCGTACCCCATCCTGCTCTTCCAGCGCCAGTCTCCACATGGCGCGAGCCAGTTGGCAGGCTTCGATGCCGCGGTACTTGCCGGGGATCAAGCGCGACAACGGCCCGACGAGTTGCTCGGCCGTGCGCGGTTCCAGTCGATCGCCCAGCAACAACGAAGGTCGGCAAATGGTCAGCTGCGGCCAGTCCTGCGCGCGCAATGCGTACTCCATCTCGCCTTTGACCCGGTTGTAGAAAATCGAGGATCTGCGATCGGCCCCCAGGGCACTGATCACGATCAGGTGCCGGGCACCCATTTCCCGTGCACGCTTGGCGAACGCCACCACCATGTCCAGGTCGACCGCACGAAAGGCTTGTTCGGAGCCAGCCTGCTTGATTGTGGTGCCGAGGCAGCAGTAGGCGATGTCGACGCGACCGTTCAGTTGCGGCAGAAACGCCGCCGCGTCGCCGACCGGGTTTTCCAGATGGGGATGCTCGGCCAGTGGCCGGCGCGAGGGGGCCAGTACCCTTGAAATCGTTGGCTCATTGAGCAGGCGATCAAGCAGATGTTCGCCGGTCAACCCGGTAGCTCCGGCAAGCAGTACATGCTGAGGCGTCAAGTACATAGTGTTTCCCCCTTGATACTGTTCAGCTTAGTTGCTCTTTGCATCCTTGCTGCTGATAGAGACACTTTGTAGCGCTTTTCGTGCCTGCTGTTTGCGCAAGAGTTGCCAGTGCGAGAGGACCGTTTTCGGCGCCCAGAGCTGCGGTTCAGAGGCCTCGAAGCCGTCAGCGAGTTCACGCTCTGCCACCGTGGCCTTGGCCAGCTTGAAGGCATGCTCCAGGTCGTCGGTCTGGTTCAGCGCCTGGGCGAACAGCGCGTCGCCGAAGTAGGTGAAATTGGCTTCTTCCGAGCAACCGAAGGACACCCGATCAGCGCGCGAGGCGGTCATGATCAGCGTGCGTTCATCCTTGAGCGCGGGGATGAAGCCGCCGGAATAGCAGGACGAAATCACCACGATCTTGTCGCGGTTCTTCAAGGGCGCGAGCACGGCGGCGAGTTCGTCGGCCGGCAGGTCGGCCAGCTCCATGCGCGGCTGGTCGAGCACCAGTTCATGTTCGCTGCTGCCATGGCTGGTCAGGTAGATGAAGATCAAGTCTTCCGGGCCACTGCGTTCGGCCAGGGTCATCGCGGCGCGGCGCAGGTTTTCCCGGGTGGCCATCGGCCGGTCGACGAGGTGATCGCGATGGTTCACCAGGCGGATCTGGCCGAAGGCGCCGAAGCGGCTGCTGAGCATGTTGCTGACGTAATCGGACTCGCGCAGGAACACGCTCTGCTTGCCGTCGCCGCCCAGGGTCAAGGTGTACAGCTCGACCATCGGGGTCGAGGCTGGCACGTTGGACAGAGCGTCATCGAGTAACCGGCCCTGGGCCAGCAAGCCGAGCTCCAGGGTGTCGGGCAGCAACTTGCCGTCGGCATCGCGAACACGCTGGCCATTGACCCACGTTCCGCTTTGCACCGTGCCGTCGGTGAGCACCAGGGTGCCGCGCCCCGAGTAGCTGTCATTGTCGAACTGGCCGATGTAGAAGCTGCCGTCGGGCAGGTTCAATCGACCCTGGCCGGTAAAGCGCCAGTCGCTGAACTGGCCGATGTAATGACTGCCGTCAGCGCCGATCAACTCGCCCTTGCCGTTCAGCGAGCCTTCCTTGAACTGGCCCAGCCAGACATCGCCGTCGGCGTTTTCGTAGCGGCCCTTGCCGTGCAGTTGATTGTTCTTGAAGCCGCCGACATAGATGTCGCCGTCGGCGCTGTTGAAGGTTCCGTTGCCTTCCAGCTGACCGTCCTTGAAGTGCCCGGTGAACTGATTGCCACTGGCGTCGCCGCGCTGCCCTTCACCGTTGGGTTTGCCATTGGCGAACTGGCCCTGGTAGGAACTGCCGTCGTCGAGTTCGAGACGCCCGAGCCCTGAATATTGATCGGCCTTGAATTCACCGCGATAGGTCATCGCGTTTTCTTTTAGCGTGCCTTCACCGTCACGGCGGCCGAGTTTGAATCCGCCGGTGTAGCTGCTGCCGCTGGTGGTCAGTGTGCCCTTGCCGTCAAACAGGCCTTGATTGAATTGGCCCCGATAGACTTCGCCGTTGCTGCCATGCCATTCGCCCTGGCCATGCCATTGCCCCTTGTCGAACTCGCCGGCGTACCAGCTGCCGTTGGGGTAGTCGATGCGGCCCTGGCCTTGCAACAAGCCGTTGACCAGATCACCGCGATAGCGCCCGCCGTCCGGCAAGCGGGCATCCGGGGGCAGCAGCGATTCGCCATCGCCGCAAGCGGTGAGCAACAGGGTCAAGGCGAGGAGTGCAAGTGAGCGCATAGCGGGATCCGGGCAATTATGCGACGGAGTATGCCGCAGCTATGTGTCGCATTTATAGAGACACGGCAGAGACACGGCGCGAAACAGCGTGAGCTGTTTCGCAATCAGACCTGTGTCAGACGAAACAGAGGGACAGCGGCTCGGCGATATACGCCGGTTTGTCCGAGCCTTCGATTTCAAGCGTGGCGGTGGCTTTGAGCAGCCATTGGCCGGGTTTTTTCTCGATGACTTCGTTCATGTCGACCTTGAGCCGAACCCTGGAGTTGACCTTTACTGGCTGGATGAAGCGCACGCTGTCCAGGCCATAGTTGACCACCATCTTCGCCCCTTGAGGGAGGATCAGGATGTCTTCCATCAGTTTCGGGATCAGCGACAGTGACAGGAATCCGTGTGCAATGGTGCTGCCAAATGGCGTTTGCGCGGCTTTGACCGGGTCGACGTGAATAAACTGATAATCGCCTGTGGCTTCTGCGAACAGGTTGATACGCTCCTGATCGATGGTGAGCCATTCGGAACGTCCGAGTTCCTTGCCGACATAATCTTTGAGCTCTGCAACGGGAACATAGGGCATTGAGACTCTCCTTGGGTTTCATCGGATTTATAGTTTTTCGAGTGGGGGGATTTGGCCTCCCTGTGAACCACTTTAGATCAACATGGCAAATTGCTCCGGTCAACTGACCATGCTTTTGGCGAATGCCGATCCATAGCGTTGACGTGCTTATAATGCCCGGCCCCTTTTTGGTGGGGCGCGCGCGCGGGAGATGCTGGATGTTGTTACGTGGCCTGACCTGGCTGGTGCTGTTCCAATTGCTGGGCACAGCCATCAACCATTTGTTTTTACCGGTACTGCCCGGGCCGATTGTCGGCCTGCTGCTGTTGCTGGTGTACCTGATTTCGCGCGGGCAAGTCGGCGAGCCGTTGAACCTGGCCGCCAGCAGCCTGCTGCGCTATTTGCCTTTGCTGTTGGTGCCACCGGCCGTGGGCGTGATGGTTTACGCCAAGGACATCGCCGCAGACTTCTGGGCCATTGCCGGCGCGCTGGTGTTGTCGCTGGTGCTGTCCATGGCGTTTGTCGGGGTGCTGATGCAGCGCATGGTCAAGCGTCATGCCCATCGCGGAGATCGCTCATGATCCTCGATTGGCAGGGTGCGCTGGACTCGGTGATTCATCACCCGTTGTTCGGCCTCGGCATTACGTTGGGCGCTTATCAACTGGTGCTGGCAGCCTTTGAAAAAACCCGCTGGATCTTTCTGCAACCGGTGCTGGTTTCCATGCTGTTGGTGATCGGTGTGCTGACGGTCTGTGGGATCACGTTTGTCGAGTACCGCAAGAGCACCGAGATCCTCAGCATCTTGCTCGGACCTGCGACCGTTGCGCTGGCAGTGCCGCTGTATCTCAATCTGCGACGCATTCGGCAGTTGTTCTGGCCGATTTTTACTACGCTGGTGATAGGCGGCGTGGTTGCCACGGGCATGGGCGTGTTGCTGGGTTGGTGGTTTGGCGCCGAACACATGATCCTGATGACGATGGCGCCGAAGTCAGTGACGTCGCCGATTGCCATGTTGGTGGCTGAGCAGATCGGTGGTGTCGCGGCGTTGGCCGCGGTGTTCGTGTTGATCACCGGCGTGATCGGTGCGATCTTCGGTCCGAGTATGCTGACCCGGCTGGGCGTGCACAGCCCTGAAGCCCGGGGCATGGCTCTGGGCATGACCGCCCATGCGGTCGGCACCTCGGTGGCCTTGCAGGAAAGTGAAGAATGCGGCGCTTTCGCGGCGCTGGCGATGAGTCTGATGGGCGTGGCCACGGCGGTGTTCCTGCCGTTGGCGGTGTCGATGGTGGTTTAAGGATATGTCTATGAGCTTGCCGCTTTTTCCGCTGAACACTGTGCTGTTTCCTGGCTGCATCCTCGACTTGCAGATCTTCGAGGCGCGCTACCTGGACATGATCGGCAGTTGCATGAAAAAGGGCGTCGGCTTCGGCGTTGTGTGCATTCTCGACGGCGAAGAAGTGGGCATCGCACCTGCGGGCTATGCGCTGGTCGGCTGCGAAGCGTTGATCACTGATTTCAAACAACAGGACAATGGCCTGCTGGGCATTCGCGTGCAGGGCGGGCGGCGTTTTCATGTGTTGCGCACCGAGGTACAGCGCGATCAATTGACCGTCGCTGAGGTCGAGTGGCTGGAAGACGAACCTGAACAGCCGCTGCAGGATGAGGATGCGGACCTGGTCGCCCTGCTCAAGGCATTGGCCGAACACCCGATGGTCGAAGCCTTGAACATGGGCACCGAAGCGACCGGGCAACAGTCGCTGGCCAATCAGCTGGCCTATCTGCTGCCGTTTGCCGAAGTGGACAAGATCGACCTGCTGCAACTCGATGATCCCCAGCAGCGGCTGGATGCGATCCAGGCGCTGTTGGACGAGTTGCAAGGTGAGTTGTTTGCCTAGTTGTACTTTGTATTAAGTTCTTCGGTTCGCCACTATTGTCTTCGTAAAGCTCAGTCAGTAGTTTGCAGTTATTCGCATGGAGCGGATAACGGTTAACTATATGGATGTGGTTATGACGCTATATGAAGATGAATGGATGTTCTGGGATGATATTGCCGGGCGCTATATTTTAAAGCACGCGAGCAACGATCCGAATACGGCTAATATTATTGATGCCGCTGCTTACTATGCCGATTCAATGGTTGTCGCTCGACGTAAGCGCAAGCGCGTAAAACTTCCAGTCTCCGGTACTGCTGTCGATACTTCAAACGCTCCGACGGCTCTTTAGTACACGACTTATAAACTATTCGGCAACGGACTGGGTTTTGCGCGTCTTGCTGAAAAAAAATTGAGTGAACAGCATCTTGAGGTGATTGATGTCCCTGGAAAATCAAAGCAGTGCATTTACCGCTAACCTTTACGTCAACGGCACGCCGGTGGTGCTCAACCAGCAGCGCCTGAAGCTTAGGCTGCGTGACCCGCGAATCACCCGGCGCGAACGCCTGGACGTGGAGGTGGCATTGGCGAGTGACGACAGCACAAGTATTCTGACGCTCGCCGATCATGAGGATGACAAGCCTCTATTGTTGAAGTTTGTGCCCAAGGCTGGCAAGTATGAAGTGCTGGCCGTTATTCGAGGCGCCTATGAAGGTGGTCATTTGACGGTTAATGTCGGAACCCGTCATCTATATATGAATAGCGGTTCGGAAGGTGCCAGGTTTTCGATACGTAAGCATGGGGTGGACCAAGCGAGTTTTGATGATTTTGCTGCCGGTCCAGGGTATGTGCAGCTTGTGAGTGAGCTTAATGGTCGGCCGCTCTATCTGGCAAACGACAAGGGGAAAGTGCATTTTAAAGATGTTGATCCTAATGTCTCCAAGCATGATGCGTTCAACAATGATCCCGTCAACTTCGTGATCAAGATTGTTGATAAGCCGGGTGAGGAGCGCAAATAAAAAAACGCCATCAGTTTTGCAAGCTGATGGCGTGTACCTCATCAGGCAACAGCCTAATACGCATATCTCAACATTGCATTCGGCAAATGTCGCAATGCAAAGAACCCGAACAACGCCACCATCGCCGGCAATACCAGCCACCAGATCTTGGGTGGCATGGCATTGAGCGGTGTCTGGCGCTGGCTCAGCCACAAGCTGGCAGCACACACGCACGCCGCCAGCATCGCGCCGGCCAATATATCCGTTGGCCAATGTGCGCCCAGGTACACCCGGGACAGGGCGATTGTCAGGGCCGGCAAACAACCCAGCAGCAACCAGGTCAGGCGCATCCGCGGCGGCTGACCGCGACCGGCCAGCACGGCGAGGGTCAGGAACAACGCGAAGGCGCCCGATGCATGGCCGCTGGGCATGCTGTAGCTGGTCAGCGGATCGCTCAGTACTTCCGGGCGCACGCGGGCGAAAAATTGTTTGGTGAACGTGTTGCCGAGCGCGGTGAAGAGCAGGGTGCCGCCGGCGAAAATCGCCTGGCGCCACTGCCGGGTGAGCAACAGCAAGCCGGTCAGCAGGGCGCTGAACACCAGCATGTTGCGGAATTCGCCGATCAGCGTGAAGGTGACGGCCAGTTCATCGAGCATCGGGCTGCGATGTTCCTGCACCAGGGTCATCACGCCTTGGTCGAGCGCGGTCAGGTGCGGGTAGCCGATAAACAGCCCTGCCAGAATTAACAGGCCGAGGCCGGCTATATAGGCGGTGGCGTGGCGATGGCGGCGCAGGCTGCTGGTCACACTCAAGCCGATCATTACCGCAATGCTGCCGGCGACGATCCCTGCCTCAGGCCAGAACCCGTCGGGCAATGGCAAGCGAATCGCTGCGCCCGTGGCCCAGCCAGGCAGCAAGTAAGCGACGCTCCAGCCCGCGGCGGCCAGCAAACTGACAGCGGCGAAACGCGGGAACGGCATGTCGAACATCCCGGCAACCATCGGCAGCATCGGGCGTAGCGGGCCGATAAAACGTCCGACCAACAGGCTGGCAATACCGTATCGCTGGAAATACGCCTCGGCGCCGGCGATCCATTCCGGATGGTGGCGTAACCCCGGCAGGCGCCGGATATTCTGGTGGAAATGTCGACCGATGAAGTACGAAACGATGTCGCCCAGCACGCCAGCGGTAAATCCCAGCAATAGCGTTTCGCTCAATGACAGCGCCCCGCTGCCGGCCAGTACCGCCACGGCGAACAGCAACACTGTGCCGGGCACAATCAGCCCGGCAATCGCCAGGCACTCCACGAATGCCACGATGAACACCGCCGCGGCCAGCCATTGCGGGTTAGCCGCCAGCCAACCGGTCACGCTATCGAGCCATGGGCCCATAAAAACAACTCCCTCTGATGTTCAATTGGGCTCGAAAGGCGCGCACGCAACCTTCCAGGCACCACAAGTCCCCTGTAGGAGCGAGCCTGCTCGCGATAGCGGACTGACATTCGAAACCGATGTCGCCTGATACTTGCTATCGCGATCAGGCTCGCTCCCACAGGGATTTTCCATCTTCAAGTCAGCAAAAAATAATCGCGACCTTCGACCTGCCCCCGTCGCAGCGGGTTCCGCGTGCAATATGGCGCGTAAGCCGCATCGACGAAGCGATACATCAAATGTTCGTCGCGTCCGTGGGGAATGCCCAGGCGCGTGGTCTGGATGATCTGAGCAGACGCCGGGCCGACGTCTTCGACCAGCAACACATCATGGTCAAAACGCTTGGCATCCCAGACGGGCACCTTCAACCCCAGCGACTTGCACAACAACGTCTGCCCGGCGCAGAGCTTTTGCGTCGGGCGAGGACGACCCTGGGCGTCGGGATTGTTCAACAGCATCTGCGCCAGGCTCGCTGGCCCGCTTAGCTCGTCGACCCACGGATAGGCAGATTTGATCAGCACCGCGTTGCCCGGCCCCTGGGCGCTGAAGTTCAGGGAATCACCGCCGCGGGCGTAATACATATAGATGTGCCCGCCATCCAGAAACAAAGCCTTACGCTTTTCTGTGTAGCCGAGGGACGCGTGACTGCCTTTTTCTTCGCAGTAATAGGCTTCGGTTTCGATAATCCGGGCGCTCAGCCACAGGTCGCCGACCCTATGACGGATGACCTTGCCCAGTAAATCCCGGGCCAGGGTTTGCGCATCGCGGTCAAAAAATGCGTCCGGGAGCCCCATGGGCAGGCGTGCAGCGGACGCTCGAACAGTCAGGTTGGACATGATGAACGGTGTTTATCAAGGCTGATTGAGTCGTGATGATAACAATGTGCAGCTTAATCCCGGCTGAACGTCGGCAAATTGCCCTCCATTTCGACCATCCGCCCGTCACCGCTGTTAGTCCCGGGACGCGACAGCTATAATCTGCCGCTTTACTCTTTACCAAGACCTTAGCAAAGACCCCCACAGACCATGACTGAGTCCGTTCTTGACTATATGACCCGCCTGGGTCGCGCCGCCCGCGAGGCTTCTCGCGTCATTGGCCGTGCCAGCACTGCGCAGAAGAACCGCGCGTTGCAGGCGGCTGCCAATGCGCTGGACGCTGCACGCGCCGAGCTGACGGCTGCCAATGAACTGGATTTGGCCGCAGGCCGCGCCAATGGTCTTGAACCGGCATTGCTTGAGCGTCTGGCGCTGACCCCGGAGCGCATCGACGGCATGATCGTCGGTTTGCGTCAGGTGGCGGCACTTCCGGACCCGGTTGGCGCGATTCGCGACATGAGTTTCCGGCCGTCGGGCATCCAGGTCGGCAAGATGCGCGTGCCGTTGGGCGTGATCGGGATCATCTACGAATCCCGGCCGAACGTAACCATCGACGCTGCGAGCCTTTGCCTGAAGTCGGGCAACGCGACGATCCTGCGTGGCGGTTCCGAGGCAATCAATTCCAATCGCGCCATTGCCGCCTGCATCCAGCGTGGCCTGGCCGAAGCCGAGCTGCCGGCTGCCGTGGTGCAAGTGGTCGAAACCACCGATCGTGCGGCCGTTGGCGCGTTGATCACCATGCCGGAATACGTCGACGTCATCGTGCCCCGTGGTGGCCGTGGTCTGATCGAACGCGTCAGCCGCGATGCCCGCGTGCCGGTGATCAAACACCTGGACGGCATCTGCCACGTCTACGTCAGCGCCCACGCCGACCTGCCGAAAGCCCAGCGCATCGCCTTCAATGCCAAGACTTACCGTTACGGCATCTGCGGTGCGATGGAGACGCTGCTGGTGGATCAAGCCGTTGCCAAGGATTTCCTGCCGTCGATGGCTGCACAGTTCCGCGAAAAAGGCGTCGAACTGCGCGGTTGCGAACGTACCCGGGCGATCATCGATGCCGTGGCGGCCAGCGAAGAAGACTGGAGCACCGAATACCTGGCGCCGATTCTTTCGATCCGCGTCGTTGACGGGCTGGACCAGGCGATCGAACACATCAATCAGTACGGTTCGCATCACACCGACTCGATCGTCAGCGAAAACCTCGCCGACACCCGGCGTTTTGTGGCGGAGGTCGATTCGTCATCGGTGATGATCAACACGCCGACCTGCTTCGCCGATGGCTTTGAATACGGATTGGGTGCCGAGATTGGCATTTCTACTGATAAGCTGCACGCCCGCGGCCCGGTGGGTCTCGAAGGTCTGACCTGCGAGAAGTACATCGTGGTCGGTGATGGCCAGTTGCGCGGCCAGGCGTCGGTCTGACTTGGGCGACCTCAAACCGTCAGCACCGCAAACCGCCAGCGAGCCTGCGCCAAGACGCATTGGCGTGCTGGGCGGGACGTTCGACCCGGTGCACATCGGCCATTTGCGCGGTGCGCTGGAAGTCGCCGAGTCGCTGTCGCTCGATGAGTTACGCCTGACACCCAGTGCCAGGCCGCCGCATCGCGGTACGCCGCAGGTGTCGGCAAAGGACCGTCTGGCGATGGTCGAGTGCGCGGTGGCCGGTGTGGCGCCGTTGGTGGTGGACGCCCGCGAATTGCAGCGGGACAAACCGTCCTACACCATCGACACCCTGGAACTGATGCGCGCCGAACTGGCCGCCTCTGACCAGGTTTTTCTACTTTTGGGCTGGGACGCATTTTGCGGCCTGCCCACTTGGCACCGCTGGGAAGAGTTGCTCCAGCATTGCCACATCCTGGTGCTGCAACGCCCGGATGCCGACAGCGAACCGCCGGATGCCTTGCGCAATCTGTTGGCGGCACGCTCGGTGAGCGACCCGCTGGCCCTCAAAGGGCCGAGCGGACAGATTGCATTCGTCTGGCAGACGCCGCTCGCGGTATCCGCCACCCAGATCCGTCAACTGCTGGCCAGCGGTAAGTCGGTACGTTTCCTGGTGCCCGACGCGGTCCTGGCCTACATCGATGCGCACGGTCTCTACCGTGCGTCGAACTGAAAAGAGGGCACGCTTCCAGGCACGTAATGACGTGTATTGAAGCGCCCGAACATACGAGCAAAACGAGTTTTATATGACGAACAAAGACGTAACTAAAGTAAAGCGCAAAGGCACGTTCAAAAGCGCCCCGCTGCCTGAGCCGGTTCTCACCACTGAACCTCTGAAAGGTGACGAGCTGGTCAAGGTGGCCGTAGCCGCCCTGGAAGACGTGAAGGGCCAGGACATCCAGGTCATCGACGTTCGTGAAAAGCAGAGCATCACTGACTACATGATCATCGCGACCGGTACCTCCAACCGCCAGATCGGCGCGATGCTGGACAAGGTTCGCGAAGCCGTCAAAGCCCTGGGCGTCAAGCCACTGGGTGAAGAAGGCAAGGGCGACAGCGACTGGGTGCTGCTGGATATGGATGATGTCATCGTGCACATGATGACCGCCTCGGCTCGTCAGTTTTACGACCTCGAGCGTCTGTGGTCCGGTGCAGAGCAGAGCCGTGCTCTGAACGCGGCTCACCACAGCCCGGAAAACACCCATGAGCACTTCGTCAAGCTCAACAAAGACCAGCAATAAGGGACCGCTGTGCGACTGCGACTGATCGCCGTCGGCTCCCGCATGCCCAAGTGGGTGGAAGAAGGCTGGCATGAATATGCCAAGCGTCTTCCGTCCGAGCTGGCGCTGGAACTGGTGGAAATACCGCTCAACACCCGTGGCAAGAACGCCGACGTGGCGCGCTTCATCCGTCAGGAAGGCGAAGCCATGCTGGCCAAGGTCGGGCCGAATGAGCGTGTTGTGACCCTGGAAGTCCACGGCAAGCCCTGGAGCACCGAGCAGTTGGCGGTCGAGCTCGATCGCTGGCGGCTGGACTCGCGCACGGTGAACTTCATGGTCGGCGGCCCCGAAGGGCTGGCGCCGGAAGTCTGTGCGCGGGCCGATCAGCGCTGGTCGTTGTCGCCGTTGACGTTGCCGCACCCGCTGGTGCGGATTCTGATCGGTGAACAGCTGTATCGTGCCTGGACAGTTCTGTCCGGCCACCCTTACCACAAGTAGTTCTGCCCTCATGCCCCAGCCGATCCGCATCAAGGACCACGAAAAAGACGCCCGTCTGGTGCGTGGCCGCGTCGTGTTCGGGGCTATTGCGGTGGTGTTGCTGATCTGCGTGCTGATCGCGCGGCTGTATTTCCTCCAGGTGATTCAGTACGAGTACCACTCGACCCTGTCGGAAAACAACCGCGTCCACGTACAGCCGATTCCGCCGACCCGCGGGTTGATCTTCGACCGCAATGGCGTGGTGGTGGCCGATAACCGGCCCAGCTTCAGCCTGAGCATGACCCGCGAACGGTCCGGTGACTGGCAGCAAGTGCTCGACGTGATCGTCGAAGTGCTGGAGCTGACGCCCGAGGACCGGGTGATCTTCGAGAAGCGTATGCGTCAGGGGCGTCGTCCGTTCGAGCCGGTGCCGATCCTGTTCGAGCTGTCTGAGGAACAGATCGCTCGTATCGCGGTGAATCAGTTCCGTCTGCCGGGCGTGGAAGTGGTCGCGCAGTTGGTGCGTCACTACCCGCAGGGCCCGCACTTTGCGCACTCGGTGGGTTACATGGGGCGGATCAACGAGAAAGAGCTGAAGTCTCTCGATCCGGTCAATTACAGCGGCACGCACCACATCGGCAAAACCGGCATCGAGCGTTTCTACGAGCCGGAGCTGCACGGTCAGGTGGGCTACGAAGAAGTCGAAACCAACGCTCGCGGCCGCGTATTGCGCGTACTCAAGCGTACCGATCCGATTCCCGGCAAGGACATCGTCCTGAGCCTGGACATCAAATTGCAAGAAGCCGCCGAAGCCGCACTTGGCGGTCGTCGTGGCGCCGTGGTGGCGCTCGATCCGAAAACCGGCGAAGTGCTGGCGATGGTCAGTGCGCCGAGTTTCGATCCGAACCTGTTCGTCACCGGCATCAGCTTCAAGGCCTATGCCGAACTGCGCGATTCCATCGACCGGCCGCTGTTCAACCGCGTGCTGCGCGGTTTGTACCCGCCGGGTTCGACCATCAAGCCGGCGGTGGCGATTGCCGGCCTGGATGCCGGTGTCGTGACTGCATCAAGTCGGGTGTACGACCCCGGCTACTACCAGCTGCCCAACTATGACCACAAATACCGTAACTGGAACCGTACCGGTGACGGTTACGTGGACCTCGACACGGCGATCATGCGGTCCAACGACACCTATTTCTACGATCTGGCTCACAAACTGGGGATCGATCGGCTGTCGGCGTATATGAGCAAGTTCGGTATCGGCCAGAAGGTTTCGCTGGACATGTTCGA
Source organism: Pseudomonas sp. PS02303 (assembly GCF_029959925.1). Taxonomy (NCBI): domain Bacteria; kingdom Pseudomonadati; phylum Pseudomonadota; class Gammaproteobacteria; order Pseudomonadales; family Pseudomonadaceae; genus Pseudomonas; species Pseudomonas sp. PS02303. The sequence continues at coordinate 10,108 of NZ_JASCOM010000090.1, read as the reverse complement.
GGAGTCGCCGGGGCTGATGCCAACACGTGAGTGGAAGCGTGCAACCCGGCGTCAGGCCTGGTTCCCGGGCGAAACGCTGATTCTCGGGATTGGTCAGGGCTACATGCAATCAACGCCATTGCAATTGGCCCAAGCCACAGCGCTGGTCGCGAGCAAGGGTGTCTGGAACCGTCCGCACCTGGCCAAGACCGTCGAAGGCGAGCGGCCGAAGGATGACAACCCGATGCCGGACATCATCCTGCGCGACCCGTCCGACTGGACCAAGGTCAACCATGGCATGCAGCAGGTGATGCACGGCGCCCGGGGTACGGCGCGCAAAGCGGCGATCGGTGCGCAATACCGCATCGCGGGCAAAAGTGGTACGGCCCAGGTGGTCGCGATCAAGCAGGGTGAGAAGTACGACCGCTCCAAGGTTCAGGAGCGCCATCGTGACCACGCCTTGTTCGTCGGCTTCGCACCGGCTGACAACCCGCAAATCGTGGTGTCGGTGATGGTCGAGAACGGCGAGTCCGGTTCCGGCGTCGCAGCGCCTGTGGTGCGTCAGATCATGGACGCCTGGCTTCTGGACCAGGACGGTCGGTTGAAGGCCGAATACGCCAGCCCTATCAGTGCGGAGGCTACGGCCCGTGAAGAGTAATTTCGATCGCATCCTCTCCAGTGAGGATGTGATGCGTCGCCGTGCGACGCTGTTGCAACGCATGCACATCGACGGCCCGCTGCTGATCCTGCTGCTGACCCTCGCCGCCGGCAGTCTGTTCGTGCTGTATTCGGCCAGTGGCAAGAGCTGGGACCTGCTGGCCAAGCAAGCCACTTCGTTCGGCATCGGCCTGGTGTCGATGATCGTCATCGCCCAGTTCGAGCCGCGATTCATGGCGCGTTGGGTGCCGGTCGGTTACGTGATCGGCGTGCTGTTGCTGGTGGTGGTGGACGTGATGGGCCACAACGCCATGGGCGCCACGCGCTGGATCAACATCCCGGGGGTGATCCGTTTCCAGCCTTCGGAGTTCATGAAGATCCTGATGCCGGCGACCATCGCCTGGTACTTGTCCAAACGCACCTTGCCGCCGCAGCTCAAGCATGTGGGGGTCAGTCTGTTCCTGATCGGCTTGCCCTTCATCCTGATCGTGCGTCAGCCGGACCTCGGCACTTCGCTGCTGATTCTCGCCGGTGGCGCCTTCGTCTTGTTCATGGGCGGGTTGCGCTGGCGCTGGATTCTCAGCGTGATTGCTGCCGCCGTGCCGGTGTCTGTGGCCATGTGGTACTTCGTGATGCACGACTACCAGAAGCAGCGCGTCCTGACGTTCCTTGATCCCGAGAGCGATCCGCTCGGCACCGGCTGGAACATCATTCAGTCGAAAGCCGCCATCGGTTCCGGCGGCGTGTTCGGCAAAGGCTGGCTGCTCGGTACTCAGTCGCACTTGGACTTCCTGCCGGAAAGCCACACCGACTTCATTATTGCGGTGATGGGCGAAGAATTCGGCCTGGTGGGCATCTGCGCACTGCTGTTGATTTACCTGTTGTTGATCGGTCGTGGGCTGGTGATAACCGCCCAGGCCCAGACATTGTTCGGCAAATTGCTCGCGGGCAGCCTGACCATGACGTTTTTTGTTTACGTTTTCGTCAACATCGGTATGGTCAGTGGCCTGTTGCCGGTCGTGGGGGTGCCGTTGCCGTTCATTAGCTACGGAGGAACTTCGCTGGTGACGCTGCTGTCAGCGTTTGGGGTTTTGATGTCGATCCATACCCATCGTAAGTGGATCGCACAGGTTTGAATAAGGTGAAGATGTCAATGCAAGTAATGCGCGGCTGGGCGACTCGATACGCGCCATGGGTCGGCCTGGTAAGCATCCTTGGCACAACGCAGGACGCGTTGGCCGGCGATTACGAAGGTTCACCCCAGGTGGCCGAATTCGTCGGTGAAATGACCCGCGACTACGGTTTTGCCGGTGAACAGCTGATGGGCGTGTTCCGCGAAGCCGAGCGCAAGCAGTCGATTCTGGACGCGATCTCGAAACCCGCCGAGCGGGTCAAGCAGTGGAACGAATATCGCCCGATGTTCATCACCGACGCGCGCATCGCCCGTGGTGTGGACTTCTGGCGTCAGCACGAAGCGGTACTGGCCCGTGCCGAGCAGGAATATGGCGTGCCGGCTCAGGTTATCGTCTCGATCATCGGGGTTGAGACCTTTTTCGGCCGCAATACCGGCAATTTCCGGGTAATCGACGCTTTGTCGACCTTGGGTTTCGACTATCCTCCCCGTGCCGAATTCTTCCGCAAGGAGTTGCGTGAGTTCCTGTTGCTGGCCCGTGAGGAGCAGGTCGATCCGCTGACTCTCAAAGGCTCTTACGCCGGCGCCATGGGTTTGCCGCAGTTCATGCCGAGCAGCTTTCGCGCCTATGCGGTGGACTTCGACGGTGACGGCCACATTAATATCTGGACCAACCCGGACGATGCCATCGGCAGCGTCGCCAGTTATTTCAAGCGTCACGGCTGGGTCGCCGGCGAGCCGGTGGTCAGTCGCGCCGATGTGCGTGGCGAGCAAGTGGATGAAGGTTTGACGACGGGCATCGAGCCGACTAAAACGGTCGGGGAGTTGCGAGCCTTGGGCTGGTCGAGTCATGATGCGCTGCGCGATGATATGCCCGTCACGGCTTTCCGCCTGGAAGGTGACAATGGCCCGGAGTACTGGATGGGCTTAAAGAATTTTTACGCAATCACGCGATATAACCGCAGCGTGATGTACGCCATGGCGGTACATCAACTGTCTGAACAGCTGGTCCAAGCACGGGGCGTCAAGTAATGCGGGCATTGCCTATGAATAAACCCCTGAAGCTGATGGCATTCGCCGCGTTGGCGGTGCTGGTCGCCAGTTGTTCGACCAGCCGCGCGCCGACGCAAAAGCCTTCAACGGCCGTGCGCGCAACGCCTGGCCTGGACATCAACCGTGCGCACAAAGACGGCGCGCCATGGTGGGACGTCGACGTATCGCGCATCCCGGATGCCACGCCGACCCTGCACTCCGGTCCTTACAAAGCCAATCCTTACACCGTGCTGGGCAAGACTTACTTTCCGCTGCAAGAATCCAAGACCTACGTCGCCTCGGGCACGGCGTCCTGGTACGGCACCAAATTCCACGGTCAGAACACCGCCAATGGCGAGGTGTACGACCTGTACGGCATGAGTGCCGCCCACAAGACATTGCCGCTGCCAAGTTACGTCCGGGTGACCAACCTGGACAACCACAAGACCGTGATCCTGCGGGTCAACGACCGCGGGCCGTTCTACTCGGACCGCATCATCGACTTGTCCTACGCCGCCGCGAAAAAACTCGGTTACGCCGAAACCGGCACCGCACGGGTGAAGGTCGAGGGTATCGATCCGCAACAGTGGTGGGCACAAAAGGGCCGTCCGGCGCCTTTGATGCTCAACGAACCGCAAGTAGCGCAAAATGCCGCGCCGACGATTACCGCTTCGGCGGGCACCGTCGAGCAATGGACGCCACCGCCGCAGCAACACGCGGCAGCCGTGGTGCCCGTGCAGATTGATGCAAAAAAAAACGCTTCTGTACCAGCCTCTGGCCAGTATCTGCAGGTGGGCGCGTTCGCCAACCCGGACGCTGCCGAACTCCTGAGATCGAAGCTCAGCGGGATGGTGAGCGCTCCGGTGTTCATCAGCTCGATCGTGCGTAATCAACAGACGCTGCATCGGGTGCGTCTGGGGCCGATCGGTTCGCCGGGTGAAATCCAGCAAGTGCAGAACAGTGTGCGCCTGGCCAATCTCGGTTCGCCGAGCGTGGTCACCGCCGAATAATACGTAGTACTTGATTGACGGTTCGCTTGCGGTTTGGGGGGTGGACCTGGTTGTTGGCTCGTTGAAGAACAAAAGCCCGGCAAGGGTTCTGAGTGAGCAACTGAACACGCGATGGCCCGTTAGAAGGCCATCTGATTAGTTTTGCCTTCGGGCAGTTTCCATTAGCGATTTCGAGAGACGGATGAACATCACCACCTTTGCCAAACGCCTGTGTCTGCTAGTCCCGCTGCTCCTCTCGCCTGCCGCGTTCGCGGTCGAGATGATGCCGTCGCCACCACAACTGGCCGCTAAATCCTACGTACTCATGGACGCCAGCAGCGGCAACGTGCTGGTCGAGAACAACGGTGACCAGCGTCTGCCTCCGGCCAGCCTGACCAAGCTGATGACCGCGTACATCGCGACCCTGGAAATCCGTCGTGGCCAGATCGGTGAAAACGATCCGGTGACCGTCAGCGAAAACGCCTGGCGTACCGGCGGTTCGCGGATGTTCATCAAGGTGGGTTCGCAAGTCACTGTCAGCGACCTGCTGCATGGCATCATCATTCAGTCGGGTAACGACGCCAGTGTTGCGCTCGCCGAGCACATCGCCGGCAGCGAAGACGCGTTCGCCGACATGATGAACAAAACCGTGGCCGATCTGGGCATGACCAACAGCCACTTCATGAACCCGACCGGTCTGCCGAACCCTGAGCACTACTCGTCGGCTCACGACATGGCGGTGCTGGCTCGCGCGATCATCCACGAAGACCCGGCTCACTATGCGATCTACTCGCAGAAAGAGTTCTTCTGGAACGGCATCAAGCAGCCTAACCGCAACCTGCTGCTGTGGCGTGACAAGACTGTCGACGGTCTGAAAACCGGTCACACCGACGAAGCCGGCTACTGCATGGTGTCTTCGGCTGTACGTGATGGCATGCGCCTGATCGCCGTGGTGTTCGGCACCAACAGCGAAGTGGCCCGTGCTTCTGAAACCCAGAAGCTGCTGACCTACGGTTTCCGCTTCTTCGAAACCCAGACCTTCTATCAGAAAGGCGCCGAGCTGGCTCAGGCCCCTGTCTGGAAAGGCAGCACCAATCAAGTCAAGGCCGGCCTGGCTGAAGACCTGACCATGACCCTGCCAAAAGGCCAGCTGAAAAAGCTCGCCGCCAGCATGACCATGAACCCGCAACTGGTTGCGCCTATCGCCAAGGGCGACGTAATCGGTAAAGTCGAAGTGAAACTGGACGACAAAGTGGTGCATAGCGCCGACCTGATCGCCCTGGACGCTGTCGAGGAGGGTGGTATCTTCCGCCGCATGTGGGATAGCATCCGTCTATTCTTCTACGGCTTGTTCAACTGAATTAGTGTGGACTTGCATGGCCCCGTTCCAATCCGGAGCGGGGCCATGTCCGTTGCCACGGCTTACGAGGCCGTTACGCCATGACAGATACCGAAGTAAAGGCGCCAAAGATCGAATTTCCTTCCAATGATTACCCGATCAAAGTGATCGGCGACACCATTGTGGACATCAAGCAAAAGATCATCGATATCGTTAAGAAGCACGCAACGATCAACGATGAAAAGGTGGACGAACGCCAGAGCAGCAACGGCAAGTACACCACCATCCAGTTGCACATCATCGCCACCGGTCAAGACCAGCTGTACGACATCAACAGCGAACTGCGGGCTACCGGTTTCGTGCACATGGTGCTGTGATGTCTGGCACGCTGGGCTTTCGCGAGCTCGGCCAGATGGCTTACGAGCCGGTCTGGCATGCCATGCAACGCTTCACCAACGAACGCGGCAGCAATGCCGCGGACGAGATCTGGCTGGTCGAACACCCGCCGGTGTTCACCCAGGGCCAGGCCGGCAAGGCCGAGCACTTGCTGCTGCCGGGGGATATCCCGGTGGTGCAGGTCGATCGCGGTGGTCAGGTGACTTACCACGGTCCCGGCCAGTTGGTGGCCTACCTGTTGCTCGACGTGCGCAAACTGGGTTTCGGCGTGCGTGACCTGGTCACCCGCATGGAACACTGCCTGATCGAGCTGCTGGCCAGCTATGGCGTGACCGCAGCGGCCAAGCCTGATGCGCCGGGTGTCTATGTCAATGGAGCGAAAATCGCCTCCCTGGGTCTGCGGATCCGCCACGGTTGTTCCTTTCATGGCCTGGCCCTGAACGTGGACATGAACCTGGAACCGTTTCGACGGATTAATCCCTGCGGCTACGCCGGGCTGGCGATGACCCAGCTGAGCGATCACGCAGGATCGATTGAATTTGCCGAGGTAAGTGCCCGGCTGCGCGCGCAGCTCGTCAAACACCTCGACTATGCTGAGCAGACGACCCTAACGGGCGGAATCGACTGATATGACTACTGATGCAGTGCAAACCATGATCCCGACGCTGGATGTTACCGAGCGTCCGGCCCCGCGTGCCAAGGTTGAAGCCGGCGTCAAGCTGCGCGGCGCCGAGAAGGTTGCACGTATCCCGGTAAAGATCATTCCGACCACCGAACTGCCGAAAAAACCTGACTGGATCCGCGTGCGCATCCCGGTTTCGCCGGAAGTCGACCGCATCAAGGCCCTGCTGCGCAAACACAAGCTGCACAGCGTGTGCGAAGAGGCGTCCTGCCCGAACCTCGGCGAGTGCTTCTCCGGCGGCACCGCGACCTTCATGATCATGGGCGACATCTGCACCCGTCGCTGCCCGTTCTGCGACGTTGGCCACGGTCGTCCGAAGCCTCTGGACGTCAATGAGCCGGAAAGCCTGGCCATCGCCATCGCCGACCTGAAACTCAAGTACGTGGTGATCACCTCGGTCGACCGCGACGACCTGCGTGACGGCGGTGCCCAGCACTTTGCCGACTGCATCCGCGAGATCCGCAAACTGTCGCCGAACGTGCAGCTCGAAACTCTGGTCCCGGACTACCGTGGCCGCATGGACGTTGCGCTGGAAATCACCGCCGCCGAGCCACCGGATGTGTTCAACCACAACCTGGAAACCGTGCCGCGCCTGTACAAGGCTGCGCGTCCGGGTTCGGATTACCAGTGGTCGCTGACCCTGCTGCAACGCTTCAAGCAGATGATGCCGCACATTCCGACCAAGTCCGGCCTGATGCTGGGTCTGGGCGAAACCGACGAAGAAGTCATCGAAGTCATGAAGCGCATGCGCGAACACGACATCGACATGCTGACACTGGGCCAATACCTGCAACCGTCGCGCAGTCACTTGCCGGTGGAGCGTTTTGTGCATCCGGATACCTTCGCCTGGTTCGCCGAGGAAGGCTACAAAATGGGCTTCAAAAACGTCGCTTCCGGCCCGTTGGTGCGTTCCTCGTACCACGCCGACGAGCAGGCGAAGCTGGTCAAAGCTGAATTGATGTCGTCTCTGTAATAAAGCGCCCGTAAGGCTTTTCAGCCTTGCGGGCGTTTTTGTTGGCCGTGCCTACGGCCGCAACCGTCTTTTCCTGCAACCTGCGGGGCGATTGATCCTCTTCTGTTTGTCCCCGTTCCTGACTACTGTGTGCTGAAGCTTTTCACGCAGGGAGATTCATGGATGACTGTTCGACCGACCCACACGCTGTTTCCTCACTCAGCCGTTCCGGCCTTGCCCTCGGAAGGGCTGATCGGCGTGATTGCGCCCGCCGGGCCTGCCGGGCTGGACACCGATAAAGCCGTTGCCTGGATGCGCGCTCGCGGTTATGCGCTGCGGATATTTCCCGGGGTGTACGAACAGGATGGCTACCTGGCCGGCAGCGACGACGTGCGGCTCAATGACTTGCACGCCGCGTTCGCCGACACGGAAGTCGACGCGATCATTTGCCTGCGGGGCGGTTACGGTACGCCGCGTCTGCTCGATCGCATCGATTTCGAATTGCTGCAAAACAACGCCAAGCCGTTTATCGGCTACAGCGACATCACTGCGCTGCACCTGGCGATCAGCCGTTACGCCGGTTTTGTGACCTTTCATGGTCCGCTGCTTAATGCCGATTTGCTGGGCGAAAAGCAAAAACCGACCGAGTCTTCGTTTTTCAACATGCTCAGAGGGCAGGTGAAGGCGGGCAGTGTGCTTTCGCACCCGGTGGCCTGGCCGCTGACCACGATCGAGCCCGGCATCGCTCACGGGCGGTTGCTGGGGGGCAATCTGTCGATGATTGCCGCAACCATGGGCACGCCATTTGAGATGGAGGCTGAAGGCGTCATTCTTTTCATTGAGGACATCAACGAACCGCTGTATCGCATCGACCGCTTGCTGACTCATCTGCGCCTGGCCGGCACGCTGGGCAAGTTGCGCGGCGTGCTGGTGGGCGATGTGGCGGGGGTTGATACGGTTGCGCTGGAGCGGTTGCTCAAGCAGACGTTCGAGCCGTTGCGGATACCGGTGTTGGCAGGGTGGCGCAGCGGGCATTGCGATCCGAACCTGACGTTGCCGATGGGCGCGCTGGTTCGGCTGGATGCGGGGAAGAAGGAATTGGTGTTGGAACAGGATGTGGTCGTCAAGCGGTAGTGCGATAGCGCCTGTCAGTAAGTCTTCGCGGGCAAACCTCTCTCCTGCAGGATAGTGTGATCCCGTAGGAGCGAGGCTTGCCCGCGAAGCTTTTTAGCGGTTACGCAGGCCTTCAAGCAACTTGTGCGTCGGATACCCATCCGCCGGCCAGCCAAACGACTGTTGTGCACTGCGGATCGCTTTGCGAGTGTTCGCGCCGATGATCCCGTCAGCAGTGCCCGCATCGTAATTCTGCGCACTCAGCAGGCTTTGCAGTTCGATTCGCTCAGTGCGGCTCAACGGCAAGTCATCTTTTGGCCAGGTGCCGTTGATCAGGCCGCCACCACTGAAGCGCTCGGACAACAGGCTCACCGCCAATGCATAAGACGACGAGTTGTTGTACTTGAGGATTGCGCGGAAGTTGTCGAGCACCAGGAACGCCGGGCCACGATAACCGGCCGGCAGCAGCAGGGCGGCGGACAGGTGTTCGGAACCTGCCGGAACCTGGGCGCCATTAGGCAGCGAGACCCCCAACTGTTGCCATTCGGCGACGCTCTTGCGAATCGTGCCGTCGGCCAGGACGTAGTTGAAACTGCCTGGTAGCTGCACTTCAAAGCCCCACGGTTGACCTTTCTGCCAGCCGGAGCTTTGCAGATAGTGCGCCGTCGAGGCCAGCGCATCGGCCGGGCTGCCCCAGATGTCGCGGCGGCCGTCACCGTCGAAATCCACGGCGTGGGTGTTGTAGGTGGTCGGGATGAACTGGGTCTGACCCATGGCGCCGGCCCAGGAACCGAGCATTTTCTCCGGTTCGATATCGCCTTGTTGCAGGATTTGCAGGGCGGCGATCAGTTGCGCATGAGCAAAGCCCGGACGCCGGCCTTCGTAGGCCAGGGTCGCCAGGGAGTTGATCACTGACTTGTTGCCCTGGAACTGCCCGAAATTACTCTCCATGCCCCACACCGACACCAAGGCCTGGCGATCAACGCCGTAGCGCTGCTCGATGCTTTGCAGAATGTCAGCGTATTGGCCGACCAGCGCCTGACCTTTGCGTACCCGCAGCGGCGACAGGGCGCCGTCGAGGTATTCCCACACCGGGCGGGAGAACTCGGGTTGGCTGCGATCGGCACGGATCACGCTGGTGTCGAGGCTGACATTGGCGAAGGCGCGGTCGAACAGATCGGCGCGGATGCCGGCGGTTAGCGCGTCTTTGCGGAAACCCGCCTGCCATTCGGCGAAGGTCTGGGTGGGCTGGAGGTCGAGGTTTTCACCGGTCGGCACCACGGGCGGAATGACCGCAGGGGCTGTCGATACGGGAAGGGTCTGAAGCGGCTGGGCGTCGGCGGCGGTCGGTTTTTCCGCGCAGGCGACAAGCAAAATGAGGCTGGAGGCAGCGATCAGTTGGCGCAGGGGCCAACGACGGGAAATACAAAGGGGCATGCACAGGTCCAGGGAATACGAATCAGGTGCAGACCTTAACATGTTGAGCGATGGCTTGCCTTTCAGGCCGCCAGAAAGTAAGAAGCCTCCCAGCTATTAGACTGGAAGGCTTCGCGGCGGTAGCTGCCTTTGCCCTTGCCGGCTCGTTCCTGACGGCTGCGGAACAGTGGCTGGGCGATGATGGATTTGGCCTTGTTGGGGCCATGCTTGGATGGCTTTTTGCTCATGATCAGATCTCTCGATTGAGTGGGTTTTGCGGGGGAAATAATCTGCTGAAGTTGGGGTTCTGTCTAGTCCCCGTATTGCGTAGGCAATGATATCTGTGGCGAGGGAGCTTGCTCCCGTTGGACTGCGCAGCGGTCCCCTGCTTTCAGGGATAAGCGGGGTCGCTTCGCAACCC